>JAQVZV010000062.1 GCA_028708005.1 Bacilli bacterium | reverse complement strand
CAGGTAATTGAAATATGATTAAGATTATATGTGTTGGTAAAATAAAGGAAAAGTATTGGCGTGATGCGATAGCTGAATATTTAAAAAGATTATCTAAATATACAAAGGCAACAATTATTGAGGTTGAAGATGAAGGTAGTGAAGATCGCTTAAGAGTATTGGAAAAAGAAAAAGAAAGAATACTTAAGAATATTAAGCCTCATAATTTTGTTATATCGTTAGATATAGAAGGAGAAACGTTTGATTCATTATCGCTATCTAATAAAATAAGAGGTTTATTGACTGAGGGATATAGTGATATTGTTTTTATAATAGGTGGTTCTTATGGTCTTCATGATGATATAAAAAACAATTCTGATGCACGCTTATCATTTTCTAAATTAACCTTTCCTCATCAACTATTTAGAATTATGTTGTTAGAACAGATATATCGTTCTTTTAAAATTATCAACAATGAAACGTATCATAAATAAAATACTTGCAAAAAACAAAAAATGTGTTATAATATAACCCTGTCTAAAGATGGGGGAGGTATTATTTATGAGAAGTTTCGTTAGAGGTACTAATAATTTTTTACCCAATAAGTCTATTCGAGATGCATTTATAAAGAATCTTAAAAATGGCACATCAGTTTTTTCATATAGGGGTTATATTATTCGTGTAACATATAATAAACAGGATTATTTGAGATTAAGTTGTAGTGAAAATTTATTAGATGAATTAATTCCAATAGGTAATCAAGTCATGGACAGTAATATTATTGCTTCTTATTTAATGGATAGTGATGATATTAGTGAATTAATACCGACAGTTGAATGGGATAGCGATCCACAGAATCGCCATATGCAACTTATTGAAGGTACTAATTTAGGCTTTAGGTGTATTAATTTGCAGCTTGTTGATTCTACAGCATTTGTTAAGAGAACTAGAAAACCAAAGAGAACAAAGGCGGGTTTATTATAACCCGCCTTTTAATATGTCCATAATTAACTCATAAACCGAATCATATGTTTTAATGGTTTTATATTTTAATTCATCTATGCTATCAGTCATACAAAAAGAATTGAAACCATAGTTAGACATTGATAAATCATTAATATTGTCTCCAATTGTATATACATCTTTTTCATTTATATTTATAATTTTTGACAAATTAAATAAAGAGCCGCCTTTATTAACTGACTTTTCTGTGATATTAATCCAATTTTGACTAACATAGCCATCTATTTCAGGATAATTATTTTTAATTTCAGTAAATAACTTGTGGGCCCCTTCTTTTATACGTATATGTCCTATTATTCCATTAGCGCTACTATTAATATCTTTTGTTATTGTTAAACCTGTATCAATATACCAATCATCAAGACAGTCACTTCTTTTATATAAGTTTACAATGCTTGGAACAACATGTTTTGGCATATTACATTGATAAATGACGTTTAAATTATTATCAAAAATAATACCCCCATCATTACAAACCAAATAGTGATATTTCAAAGTAGTATGATTTATATCACTTAATAATGATTGTATATGTCTTCCTGTAACTATTATGAAAAGATTGCCTTTTTCTATAAAAGCGTTAGCATAATCTATGTTTTTTTGATAATCTTGACTAATAAAAAAAGTCTTGTCAAAATCTACAGCTAATAACTTCATTAGTATCACCAACTTAATTTTACCATAAAATATAAATAATAAATAAAAAGTGTATAATTACCTAAAAAACATCTAAAACACTTCGTTACAGGTTGACATAATTAATAAAATAAGTATAATGAAATTACGTCTTTTGATGTGCAGATGTAGTTCAATGGTAGAACTTCAGCCTTCCAAGCTGACCACGTGGGTTCGATTCCCATCATCTGCTCCAAAAGTGAATCTGTTCGAACTATATGTTTGAACATAATGATAAATGTCAATTCGAAAGGATTGATTTTTTTGTGTTTGAACAAAGAAATCATGAGGAAAGGATTGATAAAATGGTTAATATTGTTAAGAAAGAATTGACTGTTGAAGAAGAACTAAAAAAGAGAATTAACTTTATATGTGATTTTTGTAATACCAAGCCAGAGTTCATTAATGGTAGTATTAGAACTATTGATAAAACTAATCTAACTTATATAGAGCCACATAGAGTCATTATTAAAGATGTGTCGTTTCTGTTCTTCAACTATTCAAATGACTTTTATGTGGAAAACTTAAATAATAAAATACCTATTAATGAATTAGAACGATATTTAAAAAGTATCTAATACTTATGCCCGTAAATGGGTATTGACAAATCAAAGAATAATGATATTATATATGACAACAAAGACAAGCAGTATCGTCTTTTAAGGGGGAATTGCTATGTTAAAAGGGAAATATATAAAAGATTCACGATTTATAAGAGGAGTCAAGAGTGTTAGATAATAATGCTTTTGGTTCCTCTTTTTGTTTAAAAAGGAGGAAGTTCTTAAAATATGGAAGAAAAAAAATTGTTGGTATTTATATAAGAGTTTCAACTGAAGATCAAGCGAGAGAAGGGTTTTCACTATCAGAGCAAAAAGAACGATTAGAAGCTATGTGTAAGTATAAAGGTTATGAAATATACTATGTTTATGAAGATACTGGAATAAGTGCTAAAAATACTAAAGAGAGACCTGCCTTTAATAGATTGCTTGATGATATTAAGAGTAAAAAAATAAATACCATAGTTACCTTAAAATTAGATAGACTAACTCGTAGTGTATATGATTGGGAAAACATAATGAAGTTTTTAGAAGAAAATGATGCCTATATCGATTGTGCCAATGACGAAGTAAATACTACTAATGCCAATGGTAAAATGATTTCAAGGCTTTTGATGAGTGTAAGTCAAAATGAAATAGAAAGAACAAGTGAGAGAACAAAAATAGGTTTATCAGGTGCGATTAAAAGTGGCAATATACCGGGTCAAACCCCACTGGGATTTAAAAGAGAAAATAAAAAGTTAGTACCTGATCCACTAACTAAAGATGTTATTGTAAAAATGTATGAGCTGTATTTTAATGGTAACTCTTATCAAAAGATAAGGAATATTTTTAATAAAGAACAGATATTAGAAAAAACGAATTGGAGAGATAATACGATGAAAGCGATGATAGAAAATGAAGTTTATAAAGGCGATTATATTCATGGTAAAAGAAGAAAAAATCCAATTTATTATGAAGATGTGATTGAGCCAATAGTTAGTAAAGAGTTATGGGATAATTGTCAAGTTCAAAAGAAGATTAATTCTAGAAGCTATAAACGAACGTTAACTTATCTATTCTTACAAAAACTAATATGTCCTAAATGTGGGAGAATACTTGGTGGTAAAGCGACGAAGAAGAAAAATGGTAATAACTACTTTTATTATTACTGTCACGATTGCAAAACAACCATTAAGGAAGATATTATTGAAGAATCACCAAAACAATTGCTTAATGATATATTAGAATATGATTCCGTAGTAAACGAATTCTTCCTACCTGTTTTAAAAAGTAAAGTATCAGATCCTAAAGAAGAGTTACAAAAAGAACTTATCGAGCAAGAATGTAAGAAAGAGCGAATTAAACAAGCATATATTAACGGTTCATTTACTTTAGAAGAATATAACAAGGAAATAAAAATAATTGAAAATAATATAAATCATCTCAAAGGGAAACTATTGGAGAATGTTCAAGTAAGCGAACTAAAGTTTACCAAAGAAGATATTTTAATTAAAAGGGATATGGACTTTATTAATCATATTAAATTGCCAGCTCTATATAATGATTTTGTTACTGTATGGAATGACCTAGACCGAGAGAAGAAAGCAAGTATCGTTATGAACTACGTTGATAACATTGAACTTAAGATTAATAAAGATAATACTTACGAAATAGACAAAGTAAATTTTAGAAGCACATTCTATAAGAATTGGAAGGAATTATTTGATGAAGGAGTAATTGATACTAAGATACCAGCTTATAATGGTGCAATAAGAAGTTATATTAGATATAGTGAGTATATGCCGATGAAAAAAATAGAACAGCACATTACCAAATTAAGAAAGTGTTATGAAGTATATTACTATCAAGGAACATTTGATTTAAAAACACAAATGTTAGATTGCAAATTGTATGATGATACATCTATCGTAAGAGTATTCGCGTTAGAAGATAAACCATATGAAGGAAAAGAAAAAATAGATATGGGAGTAATAAGTGTAAAAAATGATAATAAAGTTAGAGCTGAAAATGAAGAAGAGTTATTTACAATAATACCAGATGAGTAAAATAGGTAATTAAATATTAGTCAAGAACGACTTAGTCGCTTGTGCAATTCTTGACTAATATTAATTGAACATAATGGAAAACAATCAAAACAATAGTTTGTTTTGATGTTACCTACCGAGGAAGATTTTTTGATAACTTTTTTATAAAAAAAGTTTACTATGTCCGATTGTAAAAAAAATAAATGACAGGTCTAAAAAAGTAAGATAATCGGACTAAGAAAGAAAATGTTGAAAGCATTTTCATCAATACGGAATAAAGGAAACGGATTCTAAGGTGTTAAACCTTAGCCCCCGTATTTTGTTAGAATGACAAAATACATAGGGGGTTATAGATTTTGTCAATAACAAAATCGCCTATCAAAAAAGGAGTGTGATATTTATAGAAGAATTAGCTTATTCATTTCATTTAGGAAGTGATAAGAATAAAAAACGAATTGCTAGATCAAGTGCAAAAAATAATAAAAGCGGGACTACTTCTTTGAGTAATAATGCTATTCAAAATGCTCAAACTTTATCAAGGGTTGATAAACATAATTATCGAAAATATGATAATGATCAAGAAAATATTATTATCATAAAAGGTAGTTCTAGTATTATTGATGATGTTAAAGAATTATATAAAAGAGAATTTGAAAAATCACGAATTGAGTATAATGAAAAGCAAGTAAGAGAAGATAGAAAGATAGATGATTATAAAAGAAAAATGACAAATGTTTATCAAAAACAGGTTGAAGATTTAGAAAACGTTGTACCTTCATTTAAGGTTACAAGTGCTATCATTCATTATGATGAAACAAGTCCACATCTTCATATAGTTGGTGTACCAATTAAAGCGGGTAATAAAAATGGTATGAGAAAACA
>JAQVZV010000061.1 GCA_028708005.1 Bacilli bacterium | reverse complement strand
CTTAATAAACTAAGTGAATATTCTAAAAAGCTACATATTTATAAAGATGTAATAGAATTTGTAGGAATGTATTATGAATAGTATGCAGGTTAAAGATAAAATAAGAAACATATCTAATAATAAGAATTTGTCATATGAAGATGTAATTAATTGCTTAGAAGATTTAATTAAGATAATTGAACCAGTAACAGTTTAAAATGGGAGTTAGCATATGAAGGAATGGTTAACTTAAAACTTATATTGGATATTTGATGGTGTTGGAGTTTTTTTATTAGGTTTGTTAGCAACATTTAAATTAAGAATAAGAATAAAAAAACGATAAAATACGAATTTCACAAAGTGGAGGAAAAAATCTATAAATTTTCAAAACAACAATTTTGGTGGTGGCAAGAATTCACATCTGAAGAAGATTTAATAAAGAAAGTTAAGAGATATGAATCTAGATACAACAATATTTCAAAAAAAGTATTGGGGTTTAAATCTCCTAATGAAATGGTAAAACAATATTCAATTTAATATATCAGATCTATTTATTTTATAAAAAGTGTGACATATGTTTGATTTCTCTAGAAAAACAAAATCGTTACAAATTCTAACCACTTGAAATTAATTTGTAAACTTAAATTTCGTTCTAGGGTGGATTTGGCTTTTACAATTAACAAATTTATTTTATACGATTAAATTGTTCTAAAGTTGTCAAAGAAAATAATAATGTATGATATACTTTTACTATATGTAATTTACTTTTTTAAGGAGTTGTGAAAATGAAGAAATTGTTTAAAAAAACTAATATACGACCAGTGTTTATCATTGCTATAGTAGTGCTGATTTTTGGTGGACTAGGAATATTTTATGTTCTCTCTAATTCGGAAATAAATGAGCCGTCGGTGGATTTTGGTTATTTGTTAGATGAAGGCGAGGAGCTGGCAATAGAGGCGATAAATCCAGAACCAATTGATGATGTTGAAATCTATGCTTATGATTTTAAACTTTCAACTGGGCAACCTAAGGGAACGATTGAAATTTCAATACCTTATGATGACAGAGGATTAAAGGAAGATGAAGAAATATTTTCAGTTTGTGGTAAATATTTGAATGAAGAAACAGGGGAGTGGGAAGATACATTTTATACAGTCGATTCCAAAACTAATACAGTTCGTATTGTTACTGACCATCTTTCTACATACGCTGTATTTAAAATAACCAATCCATCTAAGCGTAGTGCACATATTGGTGAAGTAAATGTTTATGCTGTATATATGTCTAAGGATAAAGCAACAAAATTATTAGAAACTTATGCTAAGCAAGGGGCTACATGGAAGGAAGATGTTGCAAGTGCTACGTTAGACGCATTAGGAAGTACCCCAATGTTTGTAGCGACTTCAATTCCAACATTATTAACTTTAGGAGGCGCATATGATGAGCTTATCAGTTCTCCTTTAAGTAATTCTATTACAGCATTAGGTATTTCAACCGCGTGTGCCCAGTTTGCTTTTGATGCTTACAATAACGGCTTATCAAGTAAAGAAACAGCTATGAGTGCAATGAAGTCAACTTTAAACGCGGCAATAAACTATGCAACGCCATCTATCCAATTAGCGTATGTTGGGGTTGGGATGATTGATCTTGCGTTAACTGATGTTAGTACTTTTGCAATATCTAATAAATATAGAAGCACCAAAAATATGTATGACGCATATTACAAACGTTCTGCTATTAATCGTAAAATTAAGGATTGGACGAAAATATTCGAAACTATCTATAAAGAAAATAAAAATGAGCCTCAAAAAGTATTAGACCTGATAACTAAGGAAATTGATCGTTATGTTCAAGAATACTGGGAAGTTGCAGGAGCTGATTGGGAATCGTGGATTGATTCTTATGATAGAAACGGCAGTTTAGCTAAATACCCATGGCCATCTGAAAAAGATCGAAATAATATATCTAGTATTTTTAAATCAGAGCTCTATGGATATCTTAGTAGCGCATTTAGAGTAATGAGTCGTAATATATATCTTGATAGTTTAAATGAAAGACAAAAGGATTATCAAAAAATTGCTGATTATTATAATCGCCAATTTTCAATTGTTATTCGTGAAGATATAAAATCTGGTAAAAGTTCTACATGGGCAGGTTATTATGCGAAATTAGCTCCTCTTTCTAGTGAAGCTAATTCGTCATCTTGGACAGGAAAACTTAATGAATCAGGAGGAGGCAGAATAACTTTTACTTTGCTAGCTCATCAAACAGCAGGATTTCCAATGAAATTAGAACTTTATAAAACAGCTAAAGATGTTAAAAGTGGTAAAAAAGCATTAACTGTAACTTTAAATCCCTTTTCAGAAAGCGAGCAAACAGTAACTTTACAACCTAGAAAGATTAATGAAGAAATTGAAGATAGTGATAATATTCCTTCAGAAACTGATAAACCAGATGATAAACCACCTGTATCAACTACGCCTGTACAAGAAGATAATCCGTGGTACGAAGCAACAATAAAAGCAACCGATAATTCGAAATCTTTTGCTGGATGGAGTGCTGTCTTACAATATCCTGATAATAGTTCACCCGATCTTAAAAATATGTATAAAGATTTTAGTAGTAAAGGTGAATGTATTATATATTTCCAAAAGTCGGATTATGATGGACTTGAATCGCCATCTCAAATATGGTTATATAAAAACAAAGCTGATTTACTAGCAAAAGCAAAACCAAATCAAATAGCAAGGTTTTCGTTAACTTCCGCTTCCTATTCTGGCGAACTTCACGGAGAACCGTTCTACAAAATGATCGTAAAAGCAAAACCATTGGAGGATAAACTAGATATTCTTGAAAGCATTACTGGTAAATATTCGTCATATATGATTTATTCTGAATACATTGAAGAGTATGAATTTTATGGTTCAATTCAAGAAATGAAAAAAATCGAAAATTTTCAGCCATGGGAAAAGCCGTCAGCAAATGTTACACTACATTATAATGGTCCATCTCTTACTTATACTAACGCAGCTGATCCATATCAAACAGAGGTCGTACTAGATAAAACGAGCGATACACGATATGAAAAGACAATTGTCAAGGAGTCATCCATCATTAATTATTATATAGAAATATCATCAATTGGGGAAAGAGCCAAGATTACTATAACATCTGAGCGCCCCAGCCCTGTTAGAAAAATTAAGCAAGAATATATTCTGAACAAAATAAACAATTAGGGCAATTTAATATTCTAAGAAAGGTAAAAGCATTTATGGCCGAGAAAAAAAACAATAAAATTAATCCATTTATATTAATATTGATATATGTATGCTTGATATTTGCTATGTATATTAGTTTGAGCACTTTAGCACTAGGTATATTTGGAAAGACTGTAATGGGTACGGTAGACAGATATCAGAGCCGATTAGATGAAACGAACGAGGAGTTAAATCGCTCTCGGAGCATATATAAGGGATATTTCTTCATAGTAGATGGTAAGGAATACAGAGGACATGTAAGTTATAATGGCGATGAATTATGGTCAAACCTGGAAGAAGGTGAAACCCGTCAAGAACGTATCAGCTATCTGCCTTTCTTTCCATATATTAATAAACCATCTATGCTGGCAGAGGTGGACCAGATAGGTACAGTAAGTCTTATCTATCATATAATTGCGCCTATCGGTTATATATTTTTATTTCTACTTATTACTGGCAAATTAAAAAAAAGAAAAAAGAGAACAAAACAAACTTTTTGAGAGTCATATGACTCTGTTTTTTTATAATAAATTAAGAAGATGTATAAATAATATTAAAAAGTTTAATTGATTTAAAGTAATAAAAATATTTTGGGTATAAATTACTATAATAATAAAAGGATAAGAAGTTTAATCTTCTCAACATGACAGTTGTTGACATATGCCATCAATTATTATATACTAAATATATATAAATGGAAGGGAGGAATAATATGCCAAGATTAGATAAAACTGGTCCGTTAAGTGAAGGCCCCATGACGGGAAGGGGTTTAGGTAATTGTAATCCTAATAATAATAAAAATATAAGATTAGGATCTAAACTAAACAACCAAAATGCAAGAAAAAAACCTTTGTATGGACGTGGATTGGGGTTAGGAAACAGAAGAAATTTAAATAACAGGGGTAGATAAGGATGTGAAGCATTATGGCAAGGCCAGTAAAATCCAGAATTGTTTGCTCAGAACCAAAAATTAGTATTTTCGGTCCCGAAGATTATAATCAATCAGAATGCATTTATATGAGTTTGGAAGAATTTGAAACAATTAGATTGATCGATTATAAAAACTTAACTCAAGAAGAAACTGCTAGTTTAATGGCTGTAGCAAGAACAACAGTTCAAGGTATATATGCTGATGCAAGAAAAAAACTGGCGGACGTACTGGTTAATGGTAAAAAAATCAAAATTGAAGGTGGAAATTATAGTTTGTGCGCAGCCATGCCCCTAGGTAAATACTGCAATAGAAAGAATTGCAAGAGATATGGTAATTAATATTTGGAAGAAAATGAAGTTGGAGGAAAGCAATAGATGAAAAACAAGAAATTAATTAAAGCTATTATTATTGTATTAATATTTGTTGCAGGGGGTGCTAGTTCGTATTTTATGTTTAATGATCAATTTATGAATAAGGAGAATGTTAAACAACAAGCATTACCAAAACCCGAAATAACAGAAGGAGTTCGTGGAACAATTTTTGGAATTGATAAAAATATAAATGAAGCGACTATTGATAATTATTTAAATCGCAACGATAGTGTTTATCGTGATATGAGAATGTTAGTTGATGAAGGTGATTATGAAAGTATTGGTGGGGATTCATATTTATCTGGTATTATTGAGGGATTTGAAGCAGTTCCCCTTCCGCTTTTAGTTAATGTAACGGGATTGCCAGAAGAAGTTGGTAATACTTATCAGGGGGTCACTTTATTTACTTTAACTGATGAAGGTGAATATATAGCTAATTACGAAGAGTCTATGGAGTTTTTGGAATACTATTTCCCTAAAGATAAATATATATTTCTAATGTGTGGTGGCGGTGGCTATTCTGGTATGATGAAAGCTATGTTAACTTCTCTTGGTTGGAATAAAGATAAAATATATAATGTTGGTGGACATTGGTATTATAATGGTAACAAGAATATTGCAA
>JAQVZV010000060.1 GCA_028708005.1 Bacilli bacterium | reverse complement strand
TCGCCATAATTCGAAATAAACAGTTATTTGATCCACCCAACTACATACATTACGACTACATTCAGGTGTAAAGCTGATAAAAATGAATTCTGACGGAATTCATTGCCCATTTATATACTATTAGTAGATTTAATGTCATACAATAATTTTTCAAGCAAATTTCTTTCTTGATTTTCAATAATTTTAATTAAATTTAACATTCTGTGTATTATATTCGTCTCTTTATGAGCACGGTATTTTAGCATTAAATTCCTACATTGATAAGCTTTTTTTTCAATTTCTTCATATCCATCCGTTATTCCAACGTCTGAAATAAATTTCATTTCTTTCAGGTAATTAATTCTCATAAGCATACATTTTTTATGTTCCCATATCGCATGTACGGCAATATTACTTGCGTTTGCTTCATTATCAATTAATTTATACAAGTATTTTTTAAAATCATTATAAACACTAATTCCAAAGGAATATTTCTCTGGATCTAATTTATTGTAATACATACCAAATTTCTCTGAAACATTATTTGACGTTAAATAATCGTTTATTTCTCTATAAACATATTCAATATCAAACTTATATTCATGAGATTCAAAATAGCTTACATCCAGCTTAAAACAAAAAATCCCTCTTTTTGATAGCAAGATATCTTCGTTATATTTACTTTGAAATGCTGCCGCTAAATCTTTATAGCTAACTAATTCTTTAATGCTATAAATACCGTTTTTATCCCATCCACATACATTAAAAATATCAAGCTCATCGTCAAAACCGTATAGTAAAATTCTATGGCTATTATGTTCTTTCTGGAAAAGATTCTTGCTTGGGATATAATATTCATCTACAAAAGTGCAAATATAATATCCTTCACTTATAATGTTTTTAAAAAAATTAATTATATCGTATTCAAAATATGATAAAATATCTTTAAAAATAAATTGTTTTTTAATAAAAGGAACACTTTGTAAATAATCCAAGCCATCAGGGAAGAAGAAATTTAAATCACATACTAATTCTTTCGTTAATTCTTTTAAGCACTTTAAGTGAATATAATTTGAATGAAACCATGGTAGAAACTCTTTATAATTCATCATGGCTGACAAATGGTAACCATGACTTAAATATGTATTAATTGGTGGTTTTATAATTGGTAATTTTTTAATCATAAGACACCTCGTATGTCTGTTAAAATCATATTCCTAGAAGAATAGCAGCATTTTCGTAGCATATCTTTTTATATGCTGTGTATGATATTTTTTTGTTTTTCAATGCTTCATCTAACCAACTATATAAGTTAGGATAATCCCTTGGAGCACATATATCCGTACCAAAATAGAGCTTATCCTGGAATTCTTCAATAAAAGCATATCCGAACTCAGGGTCCCGAGTTAATGCATTATATCCACTATGTGCTGAAATATCTCCGCATAAGTTCGGGTATTTTTTCATAAGCATAACTACTCTTCCGGGAATCACTTTCCCGGTATTACACTTCTTTCTCGTTTCATCGTCTATATCCATGCTTATTTCAGACCAAAAAGCTTGAGAATGCCCTAAAAATATTAAATTAGGGTACTTTTGCAATTCTTTCTCTAACCTAGGCAATCCCAGATCATCAACAAGTCCGTAACATTCACCTATTTTGTGCCCTATATGAAATATCACCGGCATATTATTTTTTTCACAGTGGAAGAATAGATTTTCGACATAGGGGTCATCAAAATATAAGTTACAACATATCTCTCCAACGCCTTTTGCACCAAGCTCTTTATAATAACTAATAAAATAAGATAAGTCAGTATTTGGGCTGTTTTTCCCCATTCGTGGGTCGATATTACAGAACCAATAGAAATGCTCTGGATAATTTTCGATTACATGTATTACGTCTTCGTTAGATTGGATTCGGTCGGAGCATTCAATATTAATTCCGGGTAAAATTACTCCTTTGCATATGCCCATAATTTTATACATACCTATTAATTCTTCGGGTGTGGCAAAGGTTGTATCTGTCCCCATACGCTTAATACCTGTACCGGTTCTTACATGAGTATGGATATCAATTTTCCTTATAGATTTCATAATTTAATGCTCCTCGTATTATAGTATATTTTTTGAATGTCTTTATAGCTTTTTAATTAGGTTAATTAATGTACGAAAGTATTATTTTTACACCAGTTTTGTTCAAGCTTATGAGATAACAATTATTGATCTTCTTTGTATTAACTCAAGAATTACGATATTCCAACGCAAGAACATTTAACGTGTTTTTAGCTACCAGTTAAAATATATAATTCATTAATTTTTAGCCACTCAAGCTTAACTGGTGCTTTATGCATGAAATACGTGCTTTTCTAATGTGATTTTATTAGGAGGCGTTTCCGAGTGGGCTCCTAGCGTGGGTATACAAGTATAATCCTTTATACTTTGCCATAGCATAATAAAAACGTATTTCAACATAGGCATAAATGTGTTTTTACAACATCTGTTGTCAATATATTCATTTATCTGCCATTTAATCATACTAAATAAAAATTAAAGTGTCAATAAATAACTTTAAGGATAAAAAAGCAACCTTACCTGAATATTATATAATCCGAAAGTATTCATTTCATTTAAGCAATGAGATAGCAAAAATGTGGATATTAGGGCAGTATGGCAAATGAATTGCTACAATATTCTTTGCATTTGTTAATGCATGGAAGTGAGCATATATATTAATCTTATGAGGTATAATTTCTACTGCATTATGTATTCTTGTTACATATTGTCCTTGCCAGGCTATTTTTTCGCCAAAAATCGGTTCAGGAAACCATGCATCAGTTAATTCCAAGCTTATTTTTTGAGTATATTCATCGTCGTATTCAATTTCTATATTTTCAATTTGATTACCCATCACTGCACAGCCCAGTATCATTATCCCGGAATATTTTCCATAGGGAACATATATAACTTGCCTGAGACATGATATATTATTTTTATGCCCTTCTAAAACTTCAGGAAAGCTAAATTTCATATTATCAATTTGCCATATTTTTTTATTAGGCAAACCAACACTTATTATATAACTTCCTCGTTCATTAATATCGGCAGTGCATGCAAGAGATGCTTCTTTGCCAAAACAGTTATTATTAAAAAAATCCGACAAATTTAAGAATTCAAATTTATTGTCATCTAATACGTTTTCCTTTTTTTGCGTTAAGTTGTATGCAACATGAGATACCCGGGTTGGTTTTTTATGAAGTTTTTCTAATATCATATCAGAGGTCTGTTCTTCAATGTCCGCAATTTGATTTATAATAGATCCTGCTCTTTTAAGTATAGAAATGGATTCTTTCCCGGATGTGTTGTTCATTTTATAATAAGCTTTTAGCAATAGTGAATAAACAGCATTCCATTTACCAGCAACTTGCATCATTATATTGGATAGTGGTATTAATTCCCCATTATAACGGTTCCCGATATATTCCAATAATATGGAAAAATTTCTTCTACTATAGTCAATGTCATATATTTTCTTTTCAAGTGACGATTCTGCATTGGTTTGTATTTGTTCATTCAAATTTGATATTTGTGCAATCTCGATGCCTAAACATCGGATCGCATCAAAGGAGTTATTGAAATAATCTGTTTTGCTCTTAAGTTGGAATACAGCCTGTTCCAGTATTTCTTGCCAATTTATTGGAACATCAATATCAAGAAAATCAAGAGTACTAACTGAAATGTAATCTACCTGAAGCTCTTTTATCGGTAAGAGTACTTTATATTTCATATAAAAAGGATCTGTACAAATCAAAGAATCTTTTTCTTTATCAATTCCAATAATAATGAAAGAATGCTTAATATTATCAAGCTGTTTTTTATATAAAGGTGACCAAGGGCACCAATATCTAGGTATCGATATTATTGTTGGATTCCCAGTCAATAACTCTGCATTTATTTTAAAAAGCACTTCTGATAATGAATAACATTTATATGTTTTAAGCATTATCCCATGGTATTTTTGGAGAAAGGAAAACATATTAGAGTGTTTAATCACTATTCTATCACACAATAGTAAATTAGAATTTGTATTGTAAGGTATTAGCGAAAAATTCCATGATTCAGCAAACATTAATTCATAGTCACGTGAGTAATACGGTGCAAGAGTAGCCAGTATATCTTCAAAACAATTCCGTCTTTGATCTCTTAAAGGTTTTATATCCAGTATCAATAAAATCTACCTCCACCATAATATTACCATCGATACAAGTAATACGCTTATCTGTCTTAGCTTGTCTGTTTATTGTATAATAAAAATCCTGCAAAAAACACTTGTCCATAATACAATAATTGCACGTCTTTTGCTCCTGTCCATTTCTTTATAGAACATTCCATCCCCTATATATTATATATAAATTCCAACTGCTAACCTTACTCTTACCTGCCCAAATTTTGTTAAGATTATATCCCAAGACATATTTTTCTTCATTATAAAAAACCATAATTATAAAATTCAATAAAACACTAACAATTATAATAGCATTATTACCAAAATAAAAGTAGTCATAATTTGCTAAAATATAATCTATTTTTGCTATTTCTTCTAAAAAAATTAAAAGGTTATTTCTTGTCCCGGATTGATTGAAGACAGCCCGAGATGAGATTGAGATGAGATGAAAAATAAAATAAAATAAACTAATGATTGTAACCCAGGCATACCCAAAGGTGAACGGTGGAGAATATATGCCACCTTAATCCATATGACAATCTGCTTCTTCTCTTGTATGTCTGATCTGTAATACGTCCGCCTTTAACCTGTAAAAGCGGGTGAAAAATTTTTAAAAGTATTGACTTATAGCGGTGGGTGAAATGGTGAACAAGGAAAATATTTCAAAGCTATTGAAAATTGATCGGATATATGGTATATTTTTATCAATGAAATGAGTATGAAATTACAGTACATCATTTTAAGCTTTTTGGGATTGTTAAAATAAAATATTGATATTTCTTCAGGGATAGGTGTAAATCCTTACCGGCGGTAATCAAGCGATTTTTTGAGAGCCCGCGAGCCTTTTATGGCAGATCCGGTTTAAGTCCGGAGCCGACAGTATAGTCTGGATGGAAGAAGAAAGATTTTTCTGTTTTTTTCTGTTGAGAAAAATTAGCCCTGAAGGATTGTCTTTCAGGGCATTTTTATTGCATGAGAAAGTATACTTTTTTATGCTTTGCAATGAGGA
>JAQVZV010000059.1 GCA_028708005.1 Bacilli bacterium | reverse complement strand
CTCTCTATAATCTACAACGCTACTACCAATATCTATATCTTTTCTTTTTCTTAAAACATAATTACCATTTGCAATTTCTCTTTTAGCAACGTTTAGAAATTGTTTTACAGCATTTATGTCAATGGTTTTGTTCAATATGCATCACCTCTTTGAAGATAAATTACAACTATAAACAAATCAATTCAATATAATTAAATAGTAGCACAATTAATCGACGGTGTCAACTGTCACCACTGAAAAGCTGAGTAAATAATCTTGATACAAAAAAGACTTTATTTAAAAAGTCTATTTTATTTTAGGACCAATTACTTTATTAACGCCAGAAGGTACAAGTTTTCTAACATGTAGTTCTTGTACTTTTTCAGGCTCATCAGGTCCGAAAGTTGGTGCTTCCTGAGTTAAACATTGTTCAACAAAGTTATCCAATCCTATAGCGGCAACTTCTGGGTTTTGAATTTCCCATGTATCTAAAAACTTCGTACCAACAGTATCAACAACTATACGACCATCGGGCATATATCTATCTATGACATACATTGGTTGGCTTTTATAACCAAGTTCTTGTTCGTATCCACTTTGACCTGCTGAACATCCAGTAATACTAAGCATCATATTATTGATTACAGCAGTTGAGTATACATGTAAATGTCCCATGAATGCTCTATCAAATTTGTTAGACATTAAGCCCATTTGTTCAAAGTAATTTGCCATAGCTCTAGTTGGTGATCCCCCACCGCCCTTTCCTGGAGCTCTAAACTTATGACCATATGCAATATTATAACCATTAATAGTTTTAGAACCATATGGTGCGTTAACAATATCACCATTTTTATTTACAAAATATTCAGTCAACACTACCTCTAAATCAGTCCCAGAGAATGCTTTAAGATTATCCAAATCTTGTTTAAGATGTTCTATAAGTTTATAACCTTTTTGATTCCAATCTGTATTATACTCATGATTACCCTCAACCAAATGATAAAACCAAAGACGGTGAATAGAACAAAGCTTCTCTCTTATAAATTGTTCATATTGACGATATATAGAAGGTAATCTTAAGTCGACGACCTTATAATCAATATCTTTATCTATTGCATATACCTTTCCATATATTCCATTTTGAACTTTAATTAAGTTGCTATTTACTAAACTAGATAATATTTGATTTGCGCGTTCTGAGTCAATCTTTATTCCTAATTTTGGATCTTCTACTTCAAAAATATCAGGATTTACTACGCCAAAAGCTCTCCTTATCCATGGCCTTTGTAGTTTGACAGCATCTATCATCTGTTGACTGACTGACATAGATCCTAAATGTCTTGATTCAAGAGCAAATTTAGGATAATTCCACCCTTGTTGGTAATCTCCGTTTCCCCATATTCCTCTAATATTATATTTATAGAAAGCCACATCTAACATCTTTAGAAAATACTTAATACGTTCAGTAGGGGAGCCAAATTGGGTGTCATTGACATGCAATACACTAAGTTCAGGGAGTGCCTCTCCTGTTTTTTGAACATATTCCATTACTTCACGCACACGTTTATAGTAAGGAACAATTCTTAAAATTTCTCTTGCGTCACCTGTAATTGTCCATCCACCCGGATAATTAGGCTTAGTTTGCATTTGTGTTACTCGCTTATGAGTAGGATCTGCTAGTATATGTTCCTTTGTTCCCGGGAGTAATCCTTGTTCCGTAATATACCATTCATCATTAATCATTTGAGGAACATTCAAGGCTATTTGATCATCCATTACTTCTAGCGACATATAACCTTGGCGACTATCAACCGTAAGTTGTGGAATTTGATTTATTGGATATTTACTTACTGCTCCGGTTTGCATCGTCCTAATATATTTTCTTATTCCTGCATCAGGATTACCATATTGTGTAATGTAAGAAAAGTTAGGATTATTTATTAAATTAAGTGACAGCGCAGGATCTTTTTCATCATAATTAACTACCGTTGAAAAGACAACTTTAAACATATCTGTATCTTCAAGGTATTGCGGATCTATATATTTGGCTAAATCACCTAAAGGAGAACCTTCATAATATGCCTTTAATGCATGACAAACCTCTGAAACTCGTGTTTTTGTAGCTTCATCAGTATTAAACATGGTTATATCCTCACCACGGCGAATTAAATATGGAATTAATTGTTGACTGATAACAGGTCTTACCCAATCATACCTCGTTCTTAAGTCTTCTCTTTTTAGAAAATTAGCTCCTGTGACTCCCTGCTCTCTTGTATAAATCTTAAACATATCTTGATATAGATGATTCTCTTCATCACCCATCTGGTATATTACTTTAATTCCAGCATCATTAATTTTCTTAATTAATTTCCTAGCTACTTTTAATCTAGCATCTAACGTCTCATATGACGGATCATTTAACATACGTCTGCTGGTTTGATGATGATAATATGTTGCATAAAAAAGTCCTTGTATACAAATTGTGTCTACACCATCAGCAATAGCCATGTCTATCATATTTTGAGTATCAATCTCACTATGATATATATTTCCATAATTAGCACCAGCAATAAATGAGATAAGCGGAAACCCTTTTACCGGCTCAATTTTATGAAGATCAGTAAGAGGAATTCTGTTATCACGTTCATCTTTTATAAATTGAGCACCTATGCTATTATAACTCCTTATATTTAATGTGGCAGTCGGATGAGATGACCAGTTGCATTTCGTCTTTTGAGAGTCCCTATCAGCAACCACATAATCTTGAACCGTTTTCTTAATAAAAGGGTATGTATCTTTTAATCTATGAATATGTGGAATAACAGCAATATCAACAGGAAAAGTATCATTACTCACTTGATCAGAAATTATATTAATAGCTTTAAGGGTGCTAGATAATTGTTCCAATCCCTCAGGAGTGCTAATATCAACTCCTGGTAAAAATTTTATATTACCTTTACCACTTTTTAACATCAACGACTTATATCCTAAAAAAGCATCATCGTTATTTAATATATGGCCCCCATTATTACGTTTAAGATCATCAGATAAATATTGAATAAAATCATAATAATTATTATCCATTGCCAAATAATCACAAATATTACGAGCGGTCGTTTTAAAAAGTTTAAACATTGTCTTATCACGAAGTTTATTTCTAGCATCTTCTATCAGCAAATTATAATGAGCATCAGCATCATAACGATTCATTGCTCTAACATAATTTTCTAAGTTTTTAAATTTAAATTGATTTCTTAAAATATTATCAATCATTTCGTTATCAATATATTCTCCTTCAATATATTGATCAAGTTCCTCTTCATCTGCAAAATGATTAGTATCAGATGATCCTCTTACTTCTTTAAGCATTTTACTATATTGCTTTAAATCAAATGCCTTTAAGATATCTATTTTTCTTAAACCAAATAATTTAACCAGAAATTCTTCTTTACTATTACTCATATTTATTAATAAGGAATTAAAAATAGCATTCTGCATATTGTTCAAATCCCTATCAAAAATCAACACAAAAGGCTTGGTTTTTTCTTTACATGTTTGAGCTGTTAAGCCTGCTAAAGTAGCTATTTCATAGAATCCACTAACCTGTCCCATTATTATTGGGGATTCTTTATCTTTATATTTATTTGATAAATCTCTGACTGTATTTATAAAAGTATCAGAGGAACAAAGTTTAACTTTATGATCCTTATCTAGATTGAATTTAGATATTTTACTATATTTTCTCATAAATTGAGAAATTGTTTGTGATTTTAGTCCCCTGATAACTTTCTCTCTACTCAATACCTCCATTTCTACATTTTCTTTAACTTGTACTTCATTTTCAACATTTAATGTCATACTTATACCTCCCTGCAAAATCTATATATATAGTTACAAAACTATCATATATTATATTAATCTTTACATTTTAAGCATAAAAAAGACCACTAAACAAATTTGAAATGGTCTTAAAAGGAACGTAAGCCCCAATGAATCTTACTACATCAAATACACCTATTTTTTTACTTACAAATATTATCATAATATACTACTTCCCTCTGAAATATTTTATAAATAAAAATAAGCTTAATGCTTATACTGCAATTGTCAATTTAATTATAACACATATTTGAAATAATTATCATTATTTATTTCATATTTAATTTTTTTAGCTATATATATTTATATTTGAGTTATAAATAAAGAGGAATTTCGATCCTTACATCATAAAAAAAGAACTAACATAATTAGCTCTTAATCATCTTTAGATAACTATTCTGTCCAGAAATCATTCTCGGTACCACATCGTCCATCTCCTGGAGAACTTCCTTCTATATAGACTTTATCAACTAATGAACATGATGACTTAGTAATGGCATCTTTGAGGTACCCTCCAAAGATTTTAACAATACTAATCGCTACTACCGTAATTAAAGATACAATCAATACATATTCAATCAATGCTTGTCCTTTATTAGATAACCATTTCATTTAACCACCTATTTTTCTCTAATTATAGTTTATCTTTTATCAAATTAATTGTCAACCTTATCATTATTTGTTATGATAGTTTTGGTGATTAAATGAAAATAAATGTAAATAAACTTGACATAGATATTGTTGAATGCAATAGTTTTATTAAACGTATTACAGGTTTTATGTTTAAAAGAAACAAAATAACATCAGGTCTTTTATTTAAAAAATGTAATGCTATTCATACTTTTTTCATGTTTCAACCTATTGATATTATAATGACTGATAAAAATAACAACATTTTATATACATATCCTAATTTTAAACCGAATAGAATAATTTTACCTAAAAAAGACGTATATTATACATATGAATTACCAATAGGAAGTATAAAAAAATTAAATTATAGATAACATAAAAGCAACTTCAAATCGAAGTTGCTTTTGCATATTTTTTTAATTACTCTCTATATTCAAATTCAAAATCTAATATTTTAACAATATCTCCATCTTGAGCGCCCATTTTTTTAAGTTCGTCATCGACACCATAATTTTTTAATTTTTTAGCGAATCTGATAGTAGCATCAGTTGATGAAAATTTAGTCATGCGAAATAAACGTTCTATATCGTCACCTCTAATTGTCCATTCATTACCATCACGAGTAATAGTGAACGGTTTTTCTTTTTTAAACTTATATAAAACATGACTTTCAAAAGCATCATCTTCATAAAGAGGTGTATTAGGAATCTTATCTAAGATATCTG
>JAQVZV010000058.1 GCA_028708005.1 Bacilli bacterium | reverse complement strand
CTAATTGTTTTAATTCCACTTCTTCGAATTTATCATTAATAATTGTCATATCTAAACCTAAAGCTTGGAATTCTTTAATTAACACTCTAAACGATTCTGGAATTCCAGCTTGTTTAATAAGATTATCTTTTACTAACGCTTCATATACTTTTACTCTACCAACTACATCATCAGATTTAACAGTCATTAATTCTTGTAAAATGTGAGCTGCACCATATGCATATAATGCCCAAACTTCCATTTCACCAAAACGTTGACCACCAAATTGAGCTTTACCACCAAGCGGTTGTTGCGTAACTAATGAATAAGGTCCTGTCGAACGAGCGTGCAATTTATCATCGACCATGTGCATTAATTTAATCATATACATAACGCCTACGCTGATACGATTATCAAATGGTTCGCCTGTACGGCCATCATAAAGAACCGTTTTTCCGTCTTTATCCATACCTGCTTTTTCCATAATGGTTTCAATTTCTTCAATTTCTGCACCATCGAATACTGGTGTTGCTATATGATAACCTAATTTTTTAGCAGCCATACCCATATGCAATTCTAATACTTGACCAAGATTCATACGTGATGGAACCCCTTGTGGATTCAATAAAATATCTACTGGTGTACCATCTGGTAAATAAGGCATGTCTTCTTGCGGTAACACGAGTGAAATAACTCCCTTGTTCCCGTGACGACCCGCCATTTTATCGCCAACTGAAATTTTACGCTTTTGTGCAATAAATACCCTTACTACTTTAGAAACTCCTGGCGGAATATCTTCGTTTTCCTTTTTTGTAAACACTTTTACATCATGAACAATACCATCAGCTCCATGAGGAACACGTAGTGATGTATCTCGAACTTCCCTTGTTTTTTCGCCAAAAATAGCATGTAATAATTTCTCTTCACTAGTAAGTTCAACCATTCCCTTAGGAGTAACTTTACCTACTAAAATATCTCCTTCACGAACTTCGGTCCCAATCATTACAATGCCATCAATATCAAGGTTTTTACGAGATTCTTCAGATACATTAGGAATATCACGAGTAATTTCCTCAGGACCTAATTTTGTATCACGACATTCAATATCGTAACTTTCTATCTTAATAGATGTATAAACATCATCTAAAACAAGCCTCTCATTTAAGATTACTGCATCTTCATAATTATAACCATCAAAGGTCATAAACGCTACAACCACATTTTTTCCTAAAGCAAGTTCACCTTTATCAGTACTTGGTCCATCAGCAATAATCATTCCATGATGTACTTTGTCGCCAACTCTAACTATTGGTTTTTGATGATAACAAGTTGCATTATTAGAACGTTCAAAATCCATTAAATAATAAGTGTCTTTACCTTTGGCTGTTTTTACAATGATTTTGCGCCCATCAACATATTCCACAATACCATCAGATTTAGCAATAACAACGGCGCCACTATCTCTAGCAGCAATATGTTCAACGCCTGTGCCAATAATTGGGGCTTCAGCTTGAAGTAATGGCAACGCTTGACGTTGCATGTTAGCGCCCATCAAAGCACGGTTAGCATCATCGTGTTCAAGGAAAGGAATACAACTTGTCGTAATTGATACAATTTGTTGCGGTGATACATCTATGTAATCAACTTCGCTCCCTGAAACGGCAATGTTTTCTCCACGATAACGCGCCGTCACATTTTCTTCAATAATAATATTATCATCATTAATTTCAGTTGTTGCTTGAGATATAATATAATCATTTTCTTCATCAGCCGTTAAATAATCTATTTGATCAGTTAATTCCCCGTTTTCAATCTTACGATATGGCGTCGTTATAAAACCATATTCATTTATCTTAGCATAACTAGCTAAGTTCGTAATAAGACCTATATTAGGACCTTCTGGAGATTCAACCGGGCAAATACGTCCATAGTGAGAAGGATTAACGTCACGTACTTCCATTCCCGCTCTATCCCTTGATAAACCACCAGGACCTAGGGCTGATAAACGACGCTTATTAGCGAGTTCAGCAAGTGGATTAACTTGATCCATAAATTGTGATAACTGGCTACTACCAAAGAATTCCTTAATAATAGCAGTTATCGGCCTTATATTAATTAGTGTTTTAGGAGTTACTGTATCCAAATCAACGGTCGTCATTCGTTCACGAATAACACGTTCCATTCTAGTTACACCAACTCTAAATTGATTTTGTAACAATTCTCCAACTTGGCGAATACGACGGTTAGCCAAATGGTCAATCTCATCTAAATTACCCACGCCACTCAAGAGATTTAAATAATACGAAATAGACGCGAAAACATCAGAAATTGTTAATCTCTTTATATCTTGTGATTGATCATTACCAATAATTTTAATTACTTCTGATGGATTAGTTTTAGAATAAACCTTAATTATTTGAACCTTGTTATGTGTATCAAGTTCATCATTAATTAATACTTCCTTTACACCATATCCATCACGAAGAATTGGTCTAATTTTCTCTAATATTTCCTTCGTAATTAAAGTGCCTTTTTCAACGATGACTTCATTGTCAATTTTAATAGTTTCAGCTATTTTATTATTTAATAAACGTTCACAAACATTTAATTTTTTATTAAACTTATAACGACCAACTTTTGCTAAATCATAACGAAATTCATCAAAGAATCTCGTAATGAGTTGATTTTTTGCGCTCTCTAATGTTGCTGGTTCCCCAGGTCTTAAACGTTCGTATATTTCAATTAATGCTTCATCAGTATTTTTAGTTGTATCCTTAGCAATAGTATTTAGCAAATATTTATCTTCGCCAAATAAATCAATAATATCTGAATCACTTGATAACCCAAATGCACGAAGCAAAGTTGTTATATAAACTTTTCTAGCTCTATCAATTCTAACATGCAATACTTCACGAGCATCTATTTCATATTCCAACCATGTACCACGAGTTGGTATTATTTCAGATGAATAAACAGTACGTCCGCTCTTATCATCAACTTTTTTAAAATAGACACTTGGAGACCTTAATAATTGAGATACAATAACTCTTTCAGCTCCGTTGATAATGAAAGTTCCACTATCTGTCATTAATGGCATATCGCCCAAGAAAATCTCTTGTTCTTTAACTTCACCTGTTTCATTATTAAATAGACGCGCCTCCACTATAAGTGGTGCAGCATACGTCGTCTCTCTATCTTTGCATTCCTTAACTGTATGTCTTGGCTCTTCGAAATGATAATTGCCAAAGTCGAGGGAAAGTGTTCCGGAAAAACTTTCAACAGGGAACAAATCTTCAAATACCTCTTTTATTCCTTCATTAGCAAACCATTGATACGATTCTGTCTGAATTTCTAGTAAATCCTTAGTTTCCAGGATACTTTTTACCTTGGAAAATGTTATTCTTTCTCTATAATCACCGAACTTTTGAACCTTATAAGCCATCTTTTCACCCCATAATCAATTTTTTTCAAAGAACATGTTTTAAAAAACATAGTACCAATTTAAAATGTTATCAAATTAATCAATCATTGTCAACAATTTTTTCTTTTTTTGTTGCGCATACGACATAAAAACCTTTATCCTTCTTTTTAATTGACACATTATAACACTTTCCCATGTCAACGAGTGTTGACTTTACACCTTGATTTTTACGCATAACAAACCACAATTGTCCTTTGCTAGTCAAAAAGTCAGATGCTCCCATTAGAATCTCATATACTTTTTCTTTTCCCGCTCTAATTGGGGGATTGGTAATAATATAATCATAACTAGGTTTAACATTTGAGTAGGCATCGCTTTCATATATATTAACAGATAAATGATTATGCCTAGCTCCTATCTTTGCTAAATGCAAAGCCCTTAAATTAATATCAACCATATCAACTTCACAATCAGTTTCACTTTTAACAAAAAGCCCAATAGGACCGTATCCACATCCTACATCTAAAACTTTCCCGCTCATTTCAGGAAGAGGCAAGGATTCAATCAATAAGCGAGTCCCAAAGTCTAATGCTTTTTTAGAAAAAACACCATTGTCTGTAAATAATGAATATGATTTCCCTAAAACAATAACAGATATTTTATTAATATCCGATTTTAAATTTTTATTATTAGTAAAATAATGATTCACTAGCCCCTCCTATAAATGGATAAAGCCTATACTAATCAGCATAGGCTCGCATTCTTTTACTTAAGTTCTACAGTTGCGCCAGCTTCTTCAAGCTTAGCTTTAATTTCGTTAGCTTCTTCAATTTTGACATTTTCTTTAACATTGCCACCAGCATCAGCTATATCTTTTGCTTCTTTTAATCCTAAGCCAGTGATGTCTCTAATTATTTTAATAACTTGGATTTTGTTAGGACCTGCGCTTGTAATAACTACCGTTGCACTTGTTGGGCCTTCCTCAGAAACCGCTTCAGTTGGAGCTGCAGATACTGCTACAGCTGTTGGATCAACTCCAAATTCCTCCTTCATTGCTTCTACTAAATCCAAAACTTCTAATAATGTCATTTCTTTTAAAGAACTAATAAATTCATCTCTTGTTAATTTTGCCATTTTATTTCCTCCTTCATAATTTTATTCATTTTTTTGCTCACTATATAATTGTAAGCATATAGATAAATCTTTAACAATCGCCAACATTCCGCCAGCAAGCATTGTCAACAAGCCCTCACGTGATGGAACGGTAGCTAACTTAGCAAGTTCTGTCAAAGATGATATTTTGCCGTCTACTATTCCCCCTTTGATTTCCAAAGCCTTATGTTCTTTAGCGTAATTGGCTAATATCTTAATAGGTTCTACAATATCCTTAGATAAAGATATTGCATTAGGCCCTTTTAATACTTCATCCATATTAAATTTAAGTTCATCTAAAGCCTTTTTAACCAAAGTATTTTTGTAAATTTTAACGTCTGAATTAGAAGCTCTTAATTTACTACGTAATTCAGTTGTCTCTGCAACCGTTAAGCCACGATAATCAAAGAATATAACAGAAGATGCATCGCTTACTTTTTCTTTAATCTCGGATACAGTTTGCTTTTTTGTTTCTAATACTTTTTCACTTGCCATAAGACACCTCCTTTATAATATAAAAACCTTTATAGACAGACTACAAAGGTTAAACATGTTTTGTTTTCACCTCGGTAGGAAATATTAAGCTGTTATGCTCCTACTGTCTGCGGTTTTTAATTCTTTTTTAGTATATACTTATTTTTGTTATTTGTCAAAGGAATTTATATTAATCTTTATACCTGGCCCCATTGTTGATGAAATTGCTAAACTTTTAACATA
>JAQVZV010000057.1 GCA_028708005.1 Bacilli bacterium | reverse complement strand
ATCAAATAATGTAAAGTTCTTTAAGGCTTAAGCACAACAGTGCTTAAGCCTACCTACAACTATGACGTTTTCATAAGATAAATTTTGAAAATTATTATGACATTTTCAAAAGATATTGACATCCTTCTTATTTCGCGGGACTAAATATTGGGCTATAATTGATTGGCTCTTCAAAGTCAACATAATCTAAATAGATAATACGTAGTAAATGCCAAAGTCCAGTATTTGGGTCGCTTACAATAATGTGATCCCTTCCTGCAGCTTCAATGATGCCGTGAAACACTCTGTCACGCCATTCAACCGAATCAGGAAAAGACATATAAAATTTCGCCACTTTCCCTTTGTTTAGTCTTAATATGTTTTCAATATATGATTGTTCAGAAGGGAGCATTCCTGTCATACTTTGTTCGATTGATGGCGCAAGTTGTTGATTGGGCGTTCCTGATGGCATAGCGCCTCCTGGGAACATTTGATTTGGATAATAGTTATTGTTCATTAAATCAGTCCTCTCTTAAAAGCTATTTAATTATATGGTTTTATAATATAATTATGCAAAATTATATGGTCTAAATGATATTATTTGTTTATATTATATAAATATAATGCATAATTAATAAATATCTGTTAAAACATTTACTTTAATGGATATTCTTGATATAATTTTATACGAGTATTAATTACTCCTTGCTTTTTTAAGGAAAGCCAAAAGACCAAAAGGAGGTGGAAACATGAAATACGAAATCATGTTTATCGTAAGACCTGATATGGAGGAAACAAATCTTAATGAAGTGGTTGCTAGTTTCGAAGATGTTTTAGTAACTAATGGAGCTAAGGTTTTAAATTCTAAAAATATGGGTCAAAGAGAATTAGCTTATGAAATTAAGAAATATAAGCGTGGCTTCTATTATTTATATCAAATTGAAGCTCCAGTTACAGCGATAAATGAATTTGATCGTTTAGCGCTTTTAAACGAAGATATTATACGTCACATGATTATTAAATTAGAAGATTAAGGAGTTGTCGTTATGAATAAAACCTTTTTAGTGGGTCACTTAACTAAAGATCCTGAACTCAAATATTTAAGTAATAATACAGCGGTTGCAACTTTTACGGTTGCTGTTAATCGTACTTTTACTAACCAAAGTGGGGAGAGAGAAGCAGACTTCATCCCTGTTGTTGTATGGCGTAAACAAGCTGAAAATGTTAAGAAATATTTAAATAAGGGTAGTTTAGTTGGCATTGATGGTCGTATTCAAACTAGAAATTACGAAAATCAAGAAGGAAAAAGAGTTTATGTTACAGAAGTTGTAGCAGATAATGTTCAATTTTTAGGTCCTAAGGGGCAAAGGGAAAACAATGTTAGTCCAGACGATTTTGGCGGTTTTGAAGATCAAATTCCACCAGTATCAACTAATATAAGTGATGAACCTTTCGCTGATTTTGGTGAAACGGTAGAACTTAGTGAGGATGACATTGCATTTTAAGATAAGGAGGAAATGATTATGGCTGAACCATATAGAAGAAAAAAGAAGATTTGTCAAATGTGTGCTGGTAAGTCAGTAGACTATAAAGATGTTGAAGTTATAAAAAAATATATAAATGAAAAACATAAAATATTACCAAGAAGAGTTACTGGTGCTTGCGCAAGACATCAAAGATATATTTCTATGCAAGTTAAGAGAGCTCGTTTTATGGCATTAATTCCATTTTCAAAGTAAAAAAAGATTTTTATCTTTTTTTTTATGAAAACAAGGTTATTCTATAGTATAATTATATAAGAAGGAGTGGTAGAGTGCATATAGAAGCAGATGTTGTAAAAGAATATATTGAGAATTCAACGCAAGTTGTTATAATGGCTCACCGTAACCTAGATCTAGATGCTTTAGGATCATCATTGGGCGTGTATTATTTATGCAAAACCTTAGGTAAAAAGGCTTGCCTTTTGATTGAAGATGATCAACATGAAGCGGGTGTTGCTAGAAGTTTTAGTGAATTAAATCGCTTAAAGATAAATTTACAAATAAAAAAATTTAGTCAAATAGAAAATAAGATTGATGCTAAGACATTGTTAATAGTTTTAGATACACATATGCCTAATTTAGTACAAAATGAATTAGCATTGCAAATCCCTAATATTATAACAATCGATCATCATATTATTGGTGAGGGTAATAGGATAGCTAGTTCATACGAATATATTGAATATGAACAATCAAGTTCAGTTGAGATAATTATTGAGTTATTGAGTCATCTAAACATTTATATTCATCCCTATATTGCTACCATTATGTTAGCGGGTATATTTATAGATACAAACGGTTTCTTTAGTAAGACAAGCAAAAAAACCCATGAAGGCGCTGCCTATCTATATCTATGCGGAGCTACTCTTAAGGAGTTGCAATATTTATTAAAAGAGGATATTGAAAAGTATAATGATAGGCAAAGAGTCATAAGTGAATCTAAGATTATAAACAATCAATTTATCATAGCTGTTGGCCATGAACATTATCTTTATGATAAAGAAGATCTAGCTAAAATATCTGATACTATGTTGTTATTTAATCAAGTAGAAGCATCTTTTACAATTGGTAAAATAGATACTGATACTATAGGCATTAGTGCTAGGTCATTAGGTAATATCAATGTTCAAATGATTATGGAACAGTTAGGGGGGGGAGGTCATGCATCAGATGCTGCAACCCAACTAAATGGGGACACCCTAGAAGGCATACGCCTTAAATTGAAGTCTATTATTAATAAATTGGAGGGTGGTTTATAGATGAAAGTTATCTTTATTGAAGATGTTAAAGGCCAAGGCAAAATTGGGGATGTAAAAGAGGTAAGTGATGGATATGCTAGAAATTTTCTTCTAAAGAAAAATTTAGCAGTACCTGCTACTGATACTAGTATGGCCCGTCTTCAAAGCGAATTACATGATAAGAAGGTTAAAGAACAAAAATTTATTGATAAATGCGAAAAAGTAAAAAACGAACTGGAAAATAAAATCTTGACTTTTAAAGTTAAGACGGGTGAAAAAGATAAAGTTTTTGGAAGTATTTCAACTAAGCAAATACATAATGAATTATCTAATATGGGGTATGAGATTGAGAAAAAGGACATTGTAATAGATAATCCTATATCAAGTTTAGGGGTTCATGAAGTATTAGTTAATTTACATAAAAAAGTTAAACTTAAATTAAAAGTTAAATTAGTAAGAGAGTAGTGGTGATGAAAATGAATGAGCGTGTAGTGCCACATAATGTTATAGCAGAGCAGTCAGTTATAGGGGCAGCCTTTTTGTCAAAGTATGCTTTGCAAAAAGTTTGTGATGAACTAACCAGGGAATCTTTTTACGTTGATGCTCATGCGAAAATATTTGATTGTATATCGGAACTAAGGTCAGATAATATTCCTGTTGATATGACTACTGTTTCGGCACGTCTAAAAGACAAGAAGGAATTAACAACTATTGGTGGCATCGATTATTTATTATCAATTGTTAATTCTGTTCCAACTGCAGCAAATGTGGAATATTATATTAGTTTAGTGAATCAAAAATCATTATTGCGTAAGCTTATTGATACAGCTAACGAAATATCAACTAATGCTTATGATGAAGGAATGGATTTTAATGAATTAATTGATGGTGCTGAACGTAAAATATTTAGTGTTTCTAAGATGAGGCGTGGTGGAGAATTTAGAAATATTCAAGATGTTTTATCAAAAACACAGGCTGATTTAGAAAAATTAGCAGCTGTTGGAAGTGATGTAACTGGTTTATCAACTGGTTTTGGTCAAATAGACAAATTAACATCAGGTTTGCACGAAACAGAACTTATTATTATTGCGGCTCGTCCTGGAATGGGTAAAACAGCTTTTCTACTTAATTTAGCAACGTCAGCTGCTAGTGATAAAAAAACAGTTGCTGTTTTTAACTTAGAAATGAATGCTGAACAATTAGCAACTCGTATGATTAGTTCTTTAGGTCAAATTCCATTAAATAAACTACGTACTGGTCATTTAGAACATAATGATTGGAAAAGAGTTAATGAAGCGATGAGCCAGTTAGCAGATACTAATATATACATTGACGATACTCCGGGAATTACAATTGGTGAAATAAAATCAAAGTGTCGTCGTTTATCAGGCTCACCAGACGGGCTTGATTTGATTGTAATTGACTACTTACAATTGATTTCAAGTAGTGAACGTTATGGTGGCAATAGACAACAAGAAGTATCGGATATTTCAAGGTCATTAAAAACCTTAGCACTTGAGTTGAATATTCCTATTGTAGCAGCAGCGCAACTATCAAGGGAGGTTGAAAAAAGAGACGATAAACGTCCATTGATGAGTGATTTAAGGGAATCTGGTTCAATTGAACAAGATGCTGATATTGTAGCTTTCTTGTATCGTGATGATTATTATAATAAAGAGGCTAGAACGGATGAATTCAATAGTGAAAGTGAGTTCATCATTGGTAAAAATAGAAATGGTCCTACAGGAGTAATTGATCTTTTATTTAAACGTAATACAGGTACATTCTTAAATTATAAGAAGGAAAAGAAAGAAGAATAGAACATGAAAGTTGTAATGCTTGCAAGTGGTAGCAAAGGTAATGTAACTTACGTTGAAGATAAAGATACGCGAATTCTGATTGATATAGGAAAATCATGTAGTTATATCGAAAAGAAGTTACATGAAATTAATGTCAATCCTAATACAATTAATGCGGTTTTAATAACGCATACTCATATTGATCATATTAATGGGCTTAGAACGTTTTATAAGAAATATAAGCCCGTAATTTATATAATGCCAACGATGTTGATTGCTTTAAGTGAGTTTTTAGAAGAATTTAATTATTGTTACTTAACAGAAAAAACAACAATAGATAGTCTTAATATTGATGTTATTAAAACATCGCATGACGTATCTGATTCTGTTGGTTTTATGATTAATGATGCTCTTGTGTATATAACGGATACCGGTTATTTAAATAAGCGATATATACCCAAGTTATCCAATAAGAGTGTTTATATAATGGAGAGTAATCATGATATAGAAATGCTTTATAAGGGAGCATACCCATATCATTTAAAGAAACGAATTGCTAGTGATGTTGGGCATTTATCAAATGATATGGCATCAAAGTATTTGTCACAAATGATGGGTGACGCTACAAAACATATTGTTTTAGCTCATCTAAGTCAAGAGAATAATACCAAAGATAAAGCGTTGGAAACACTAGTTAATACAATCGGTAAAGGTAATGATTTAAATATTGTTGTAGCAGAGCAG
>JAQVZV010000056.1 GCA_028708005.1 Bacilli bacterium | reverse complement strand
ACTATGTCTTATTACAACTATTGGTTCTATCATATCTGCTATGACGTTTGAATTAGTAACTACTATTTCATATGCTACTTCTTCTCCTAAAAAAGCAAACTCATCTAGCATTTCCCTAGTAGTCATAAAATGTTGACTTGGTATATTTTTAATCGCTTCACGGTTAAGTGGATGTCTGCCACCACCAGGAATATTTTGATTAATTATAATTTCACGATATATTTTATCTTCAGGATCAAGGTGATGAACATCTCCCGTTGCAACAACAATCTTCTTATTATCTTTAGCAATCCTAATGACCTTTTCAATATGTGCTTTCAATTCTTCTTCGCTATCAAAATCATGAAGTTGAAGCAGATGATTATATACACTCAGTGGTTGTACTTCAATATAATCATAAAAAGACATTAAGGTATTCATTTCTTCATCAGTCTTACTTCTTGCTAAGGTAAAGATTTCCCCATCAGCACAACTACTACCAATTAATATGCCTTCACGATTTTTAATTATTTCACTACGTAAAATTCTTGATGTTTTATATATATATTTTGTATTTGATAATGATATTAATCTAAATAGATTTTTTAAACCTACTTGGTTTTTAGCTAGTAAGGTGATGTGATGTGGACGCCCCAATTTATGAATGTCATCTTTTGAAACAAGTTTTTTAATATCACTTATTTTTTCTATATTACGAGCCGTCATTTTATTAAGCATTTTATCTAATAATAGCGCGGTTGCTTTAGCATCATAATCAGCGCGGTGATGCCCTGACTCATCAAATGGTATCTCATATCGTTTTACTAAAGCTGATAGGCTATGACGTGCTAGATTTGGGTCAAGCGCTTTGCTTAACTCTAAGGTGTCAATAACTGTATTGTTAAATTTACCCAAATGATACTTATTAAAGGCACTCTCTAAAAATGAAATATCAAACTTAGCGTTATGAGCAACCATTGGTAAATCTCCATACCACTCTATAAAGCGTTTAATAGCAGTCTTTTCATCTTCCTTACCAACTAACATATCATTAGTAATATTAGTTATCTTGGTAATGGTATCTGATATTTCACGACCAGGATTGATTAATGTTTGAAAAGTGTCAATTATTTTACCCTTATGTAATTTAACTGCCCCTATTTCAATAATAGAATCCCCACTAGTAGCGTTAAATCCAGTTGTTTCAAAGTCGAAAACCACATAAGTTGCATCAGCTAAAGATAAATCACTTTCCCTGATAACAATATCAATATTGTCATCAATCATATTCATTTCAACACCATAGATAATATTGATACCTTTTACTTTATTGTAAGCATCAGGATAAGCTTGACAACAATTGTGATCTGTTATAGCAATAGCTTTATGCCCCCATTTTGAAGCCCTTTTGGCCAAATCCAAAACATTTACTACCCCATCCATTTGACTCATATGCGTATGAGCATGCAGTTCAACTCTCTTTTCCGGCTCCTCATCCATACGAATCACTGTTTTAGAAGGTATTTCCATCATATCTCTTATATTTAAACTTAAATCATGAATATAAGTATCATTTTTAATACCACCACGAATACGATACCAATTACCAACTTTTACTCTTGATGAAATAGTTTTAAAATCATCTTCACTTCTTGTAAAAAATTTAGCATTTAAACTATCTGTAGTATCACTTATTTTAAATGTTGCTATCTTAAAATCCTTATTCGGAAATTCTTTTAAATCAATAGCAAATACATAAGCCTCTACGACAACTGATGATTCTTCTTCAATAATATCTCTCAAATCTATTATTCGCCTTGCTTTGATTTCATTCCCAAGAATTAATGGATTAAATTCCTTGCTAGGTTCTACTTTAATAACAATGTCTTTTTCAATTTCTTCTTTGACAAGGTTTCTTTCCTTATCATTAATTACTATCTTAAAGTCTAGATTAAAACCATATCTTTTTAAAAAAGTATTTATTCTTTCTCTTTCCTTATCCAACTTTCTAAACTCTACTTTATTTAAAACATTAATAATAAGTGTATCTTCTTCAACGTCAATCTTATGATTAGCAAACATCTTAATTAAATTAATTTTCTCTAAAATATATTTAAAATACTCAATAATCATCTCATGTTCAAAACTATCATATTCAAATGTCGCATAAACATCTTTAACATTAACAAAAGACTTAACTAATCCATCTTCAAAATGCTTTAAAACATTTATTGGTAAAATATTCTTTAGATGAATAAAAAAATTCCAAACTTTATGTTCTTTATTTATATATAATTTTAAGAATTTACCATCATCAAATAATGAATAATATTCACTATCCATATTAATCTTATCTAATAATGTCTTTAGTTTATCATCCATTTTACCACCCACTACCCTATATCTATTAATATTATAACATGTATAATTGGCTAGTTAAATAGTTAAGGGCATTTATCCTTTTTGTTTATGTTTTTTCATAAATATTGGCTAATAAAAAGCAATGGTTAATTGTTTTTTAAGTTAGCACATAGACAGCCAAAAATGAAGTCCCCTTTTGAGAACTCCTTTAGTATTTTAAAAATTATAAATAACTTGATTATTGCATCTTGTGTTCTTTTGATCGACCATCACTTTTCAAATCATTGTTGCTTCGTACCAAGAAAAATTCAAAACTCGTTGGTTTATTGATCCAAAAGACAACGAACTGAGTGACCATAAGCTTGCGCACTTACACTACGATTGACCGTATAAGAACTAGAACTCAAACCGCGTCTACAAGCATTAATCCCCGAAGATATAGAAGTCCACAAGTAACTATACGAACCCGCACCGTCAAACAAACCATTGGTGCCATGGTAACCAACAGGTAATGCTGTAAAACCACTTGCGTTATTTCCTTTCCAAGTACTTGTCTTTAACTTCGTTCCTTGATCAGTTCCCCTCCAACCTGTAGTATCAACTTCTGCTTGGCTCATACCCAAATGCATTTCTAACACTTTCCATTCATCATCACTAGGTAAATGCCATCCCGTTGGACATGCAGTATTAGCCACTTCCCATTGATAATGATATGATGGATAATCTGTTCTTTCATTATCCCTACAAGCCATATAATTACCAGGGCTACTACCCCATGGCTTTGTTAAACAAGAATCATTATTATGTCTTAAATCTTCTTTGAACCAACATTGAGTTCCTATTTGTATGGTTGTGTATTCATTCCAATCTCTATCATCTACAAAAATATCACCACATGCGAAAACTCCTCCCGAAGGTGTTTCACATTCAATTGCTTCACCAACTCTCATATTTTGATAGGTCCCACAGGCTGTTAAACCTTCCCATTTATTTTGACCTATTATTTTTACATATACCTTTCCCTCTACAACACTAAATGTTACATTATTATAATTCCCATCTGATATATTTAATTCTGATAAATTTGTCGGCAAATAGTTCTCATCTGTTAGTCGTTTATTTTCAACCGTTTTTATTATCATTTTAGCATCACTTAAAAATGCACTAACCGTTGTATTTTCTATCACTCTTGTTATGCCGGGTATTGATATTGCTAATATGATTGCTAATATAACGATTACAGCTAGTAATTCCACTAATGTAAAACCTTTCTTTTTCATCCAGTTGTTACTCCTTCTACTATATTGATATTTATATTTTACCATATATATTTATGGTTTATACCATATGTTTGTCAATTTTTTCTAGCAAGCAAAAAACAATCATTCTTATCTTTCTTTATATTTAGATCCCATTTATTTTATTTGTTCTATTTTCATAAAATTAGTATTATGCTTCTCGCATGGAAAACTACCAGTTATTATAACAATGCCTTCTTCCATTGGAATTAAGTTTTTCACTTCCCTAAGGCCATTGTTAACTATATCATCTGTACTATTAAACATAGGGGTTACAACTGTCATAGTACCATAATTTAATGATAATCCACGAGCCGTTTGCTCATTGGGAGTAGTTACTATAATAGGACATCTTGGTCTAAAACTACTAATCATTTTGGCTGTATAACCAGAAATAGAAGACGCTACAATGGCTGCTGCTTTTAATTTATTAGCACTGCTAGCAACGCTATTGGCAATAATCGTAGTAATATCATCTTGATCAAAATTATCCTCACTAGTCATATACCTATTATATTCAAGATTTAATTCCATATTTGAAATGATCTTTTCCATTATTTCAACTGCTTCTATTGGATGTTTACCAATGGCTGTTTCACCACTTAAAGTAACAGCATCAACACCTTCAATAACAGCATTAGCTACATCACTAACTTCCGCTCGAGTAGGCTTTGCATTATGTTCCATTGATGCTAACATCTGAGTAGCAACAATACATATTTTATTAGCCGCTAATGAAGCATTAACAATCTTCTTTTGTAAATATGGCACTTCTTCAAAAGAAGTCTCGACCCCTAAATCGCCTCTTGCAACCATAATACCATCACTTACTTTAATTATGTTATCAAGGTCTTCAATCGCACTTTTATTCTCAATTTTAGAAATGATTTGCATATGTTCATTACGTAATTGAATAAGAACATCATTAACGTCTAATACATCATTCGCATCTCTAACAAATGATAACGCTATATAATCAGCATCAATTGAAGAAGCGAAAGCGATATCATTTTTATCAGCAATCGACAAAAAATCAATATTTAAATTTACCCCGGGAATATTAATCCCCATATTGTTTTTAATAATGCCGCCAGTTGTCACTTCACATATAACATCATCTATCGTCTCATCAATAACAACCAACTCAATTAAGCCATCTTCTAAAAGGATTTTGTCTCCTTTTTTAACGTCCTGAATAAGTCCAGGATGGTTAACAACAAACTTATTTATATCTTCACTATCTTCTTTTGAAGTTAAAATAATAGTATCACCTTGAACTAATGTTGCCTCTTCCCCACCAAGGGTTTTAAGACTTAGTTCGGGTCCCTTAGTATCTATTAAAACTCCAATGTTTTTACCCAATTCCCTATTTAGTTCTCTGATTGTATAAATAATATTACGGGCTTGATCATGACTAGCATATGACATATTTATTCTAGCAACATCCATACCTTTATTTATCAGTTCAAGCAGCATTTCCCTACTTTCAGTAGCTGGACCAATAGTACATATAATTTTAGTCTTATTCACTATACACACTCCTTTTTTAAAGAAAATATTTACCTTATATCTATTAAAAGTATACAATAGGTAATAACAATTTACAACTACGACAATTATATCTTTATTATTTTATTTAGTTTCAATTTGCCTAATATTTTATTAACAAGAGATTTGCCAAATATCTGTATGATTAAACCTCTTCTTGCAGTAATAAA
>JAQVZV010000055.1 GCA_028708005.1 Bacilli bacterium | reverse complement strand
ATTCTTAGGAATATTTTATGGTATTCTTAATGGAACGGGCGCGTTAAGAGTTTTAGTTAATAAAATTGCTACATATTTTAAGAAGTGTGAAAAATTATTCTTAGTGTTATGTTCTAGTCTATTCATAATAATATCAAGTTTTATTGGAATTGATTTTCCATTATTAATTTTTATGCCATTAGTGGTGGGAATTATTTTAACCTTAGGGTTTGACAAAATCACAGCTTTAAAGACAATTATTATTCCTATTTTAATAGGCTCAATGGGTAGCTTGTATTCATCAAAGTTTTATGGTCCTTTAGCAGGTTATATCGAACCTGGTATAACACATGGATGGTATAAACTTGCAATAATAGTTATAGGTCTTGTAGGAATGGGGTTATATTTATACTTTACATCTAAAGTTCTTAAGGGCAAAGCTAAAGAAACAATAAATGAAGAAATGTTATTTATTGAAAAGGATGAAGGACCTAAGAAACAAAAAATATGGCCACTTGTTACAATTTTAAGTGTAATATTAGTATTATATATACTAGGATTAACGCCATGGGCTAGTATGTTTAAATTTTTAGGTTTTGAAACCTTCCATAAAAGTTTGTTGGACTTTAAGATAGGTAATTTTACTATCTTTAAAAGTATTTTAGGTTTTACTACAGTTGCATTTGGTACATGGAGTATAACCAGTATAAATACATTACTTGTTATATTAAGTGTTGTTCTAATTCTAATATATAAAGTGGAGTGGAAGAAAGCATACGAAAATGCTTTCGAAGGAATTAAAAAACTATTACCGACAGCTGTTTTGGTAACTTTATCTAGTATTATATTTGTGATGGTTTCACAAACAGATATACTTAATACGATCCTTAAAATGACTGTAGATTTAGCAAAGGGCTTGAATGTATTTACTTATTCAATTGCTTCATTCCTTGGAGCTGCATTGGCTAATAGTGATTTTATAACAACTTATGTTACCGGAACTTTAAGTTCTATTTTAGGAGAAAATGCTAATTTACAATTATTAATATTTATTCAACAAGTAATGTATGGTATAGCTATGTTAATCGCTCCTACTAGTATAGTCTTATTAACAGGATTATCATATTTAGAAGTTGATTATACCAAATGGTTAAAAAACATATGGAAGTTAGTACTAGTGTTAGTAGCTATAAGCATTATAATTTTAACTATAGCAATTCGCTTATAATTATTGAATTAGCGATTAAATAATTAGATGGACCAAGGTTCATCTTTTTTGTGGTTCTATGTTTGTTAGAGCGCAATGCAGAAAGAAGAATATTCTTCTTTTTTCGGTGATTAAAATATATTTATTCTGACCATTATAAGCATAGGATATTACGAAGGGAGAAATATAATGTTCGGCAAATTTGACGAGGGGGCACAAAAAATATTAGTTTGGGCCAAAAAGGAAATGTGTGATTTAAGACACCCGTATGTTGGTAGTGAACATTTGCTGCTGGCAATGTTAAGGAGCGATAATGCTCTTAGTAAAAAACTTAAGTCTTTTGCTGTTGACTATAAAAGCTTTAAAGATAAATTGGTTTCCATTATCGGAATTGGTTCTAAAAAAAGTGAATGGTTTTTATATACGCCGTTACTTAAGAGAGTGATTGAAAACGCTATTATTGATAGTAGGGAAAATAACGACGGTGAGGTAACGGGCGAGCACTTGCTTTCAGCGCTTTTGGAAGAAGGCGAGGGTGTCGCTATTCGCATTCTGCTAAGTATGAATGTTGATGTCGACAAAATGTATAATCTTTTCTCAAAAAAGGCAATAAGTAAAAAACATCAGCGAAAAAATTTACTGATTGATGAATTGGCAATTGATTTAACAAAGAAAGCTAAGAATAATGAACTTGATCCAGTCATTGGTAGAGAAATGGAAATCCAAAGAATTCTTGAAATTCTTTGCAGGCGTACTAAAAATAATCCTCTTTTGATTGGTGAGGCAGGTGTTGGCAAGACAGCTATTGTTGAGGAGTTAAGTAGATTGATTGTCCAAGACAATATACCTGATATTCTTAAAGGAAAGCGTATTTTATCGCTTGATATGGCCACAATGGTTGCGGGTACCAAATATCGGGGTGAGTTTGAAGATCGCATGAAGAGGTTACTAAATGAGTTGGAAGAAGTTGATGATATAATTCTTTTCATTGATGAGATACACACATTAGTAGGCGCTGGGGGAGCGGAGGGGGCAATTGATGCTTCTAACATTTTTAAGCCTGCCTTAGCCCGAAATAAAATCAGATGTATAGGGGCAACAACGATAAGTGAATACAAGGCATATATAGAAAATGATTCTGCTCTCGATAGGAGGTTTCAAAAGGTTCATATCGAAGAACCTGAAGCAGAAACGGTTAAGCAGATAATGATGCATTTAAAAGGAGCGTACGAAAGTTATCACAATGTAAAGATAAGCGAGGAAATAATTGATTTAATTATAGACCTATCGTCTAAATATATTTATGACCGAAACCAGCCTGACAAAACGATTGATATTATGGATGAGGTTTGTGCGCGAGTTGCTCTAAAAGAAAATGGCAATAATGATCATTTGAGTAGGCTTCGCAAAGAGTTGGATAAAATTAAAAGTAGCAAAAACAATTCTATAATCGAACAAGACTTTGATAAGGCTTATAAATATCGACAACATGAACAACGTTTGCTCGACGAGATAAACAACATAGAACTACAAACGATTAACAAAGAAGCGAGTAAAGACGTGAAAAAAGAAGATGTAGCAGACGTTATACGACATCGAACTAAGATACCAATCTATGAAATATTAAACGATGATATAAAGGTTTTAAAGAAAATAGAGAAGGATTTGAGTCATAGAATAATAGGGCAAAACGAAGCTATTAAAATATTAATTGATTTGACCAAACGTATAAAATTAGGATTAAAAGAAAAGAAAAAGTGTTATTCATATTTGTTTTGTGGTCCAACAGGTGCGGGTAAAACAGAACTTGCTAAAATATATGCAAATGCTTTAGTTGGCGAAAATAATGTATTGAAATTTGATATGAGTGAATATTCAGAAGCCCATACGATTAGTAAAATAATAGGAGCTCCTCCAGGGTATATTGGTTATGATGATAATAAAAACATGTTGGAATGTATTAGAAACAAACCTTATTCGGTTATTATACTAGATGAAGTAGACAAGGCGCATCCAAGCATATTAAACGTATTCTTTCAGATTCTTGATGAAGCTTGTATAAAAGATGCTAATGGCAGGAACGTAAGGTTTGATAATGTTCTAATCATAATGACAACAAATATCGGCTTTAACAAAAATATAGTTGGTTTTAATAGTGAAAATGGTGAAAAAATAACTTCTAAATTAAAACAAGACCTTAGTCCAGCATTTATTAATAGAATTTATAAGTATATTATCTTTAATAGATTAACAAAAAAAGATATAATTAAAATTATTAATCAAAATATAGAGATGATGAAAAATCGTTTTAGTAAGGTTGGTATAAAGATTTGCAAAAATGTAATTGATGAAATAGTAGAATTATCTGATTATAAGGATTTTGGTGCTAGAAAAATCGATAAAATAATAGAAGACAAGATAGAGGGAATAATTATCGATGAGATGTTACAGGGCAAGACGGAAATTATAATTGATACAATAAAGAATTTTGTTTAGTTATTAAATGATGTAAAGTTTTGAAAATAGACATATATTGACACGCCGTAAGATAAGGGATGTGCTCAAGATACATAAAAATTATAAAAAAATATTGCCTTATATTTTTACTCGGGTTATAATAGAATAGAGCCAAGAGTTCTCGCGAGAGGATTCTTCTTTTATTTTTAGTATTTTTTTGGAGGTGGAGAATGGTAAAATATGTTTTTGTAACGGGCGGGGTTGTATCGGGCTTAGGGAAAGGAGTAACGGCGTCATCGTTAGCGTTACTGTTAAAGGCAAGGGGTTATAATGTTTTTATGCAAAAATTTGACCCATATATTAATGTGGATCCAGGGACTATGTCCCCCTATCAACATGGGGAAGTTTTTGTAACTGCCGATGGATCTGAGACGGATTTAGATTTAGGTCATTATGAACGTTTTATTGATGAGGAACTAAACTACACCTCTAACATTACAACAGGCCGTATATATTCATCAGTAATAAATAAGGAACGTCAAGGAGAATATTTGGGTGCGACAGTGCAAATTGTTCCTCATATTACAAATGAAATAAAAGCTAAGATATTAGAAGCGGGGAGGACATCTAATGCTGATGTTGTGATAACCGAGATAGGAGGAACCATTGGAGACATTGAGTCATTACCATTCATTGAAGCTATAAGACAGTTTAAAGGTGATGCTGGAAAAGAAAATGTGCTATTTTTGCATACAACATTAATTCCGTATCTTTTTGGTTCTGGTGAATTAAAAACCAAGCCAACCCAACATAGCGTGATGGAACTAAGATCGCTTGGCATTCAGCCGGATATTTTAGTATGTAGAACACCACAGCATTTGGATAATTCAATCAAAGATAAATTGGGATTATATTGTAGTGTTAATCGAGAGGCTGTTATAGAAGCGATTGATAGTCATAATATATATGAAATCCCGTTAAACATTCATCGCCAAAAAATGGATGAAACAGTATGTCATTTGCTCGGCTTAAAAGTTAAAAAAATAAATTTAAAAAGTTGGGAAAATCTAGTTGAAACAGTTAACAATTTAGAAGATGAAATTGAAATTGCATTAGTAGGTAAATATGTGACACTACATGATGCATATTTATCAGTAGCAGAAGCACTTAGACATGCAGGATTTAAATACAACAAAAAAATAAAAATTAATTGGGTTAATTCTGAAAAGTTAGAAGGAATTCGAAATTTAGATAATATATTCAAAACATCTAAAGGGATTATTGTCCCTGGAGGTTTTGGCACTAGAGGTAATAAAGGCAAAATAAAAGCAATTAAATATGCCCGTGAACATAATATACCATTTTTAGGAATAGGTTTAGGTATGCAGTTGGCTTGTATAGAATTCGCTCGTAATGTATGCGGTATAGCAAATGCTGATTCAACTGAATTTGATGAGACGACAACAGATCCTATTATTGATTTAGCATTAGACAATAAACCAAATGGTGAAAATAAGATGGCCTTACGGTTAGGTAATTATCCATGTGTTATAACCCGGAATACGAGGTTACATAAAATTTATAAAACAGATAAGATTGTAGAACGTCATCGTCATCGATATGAATTCAATAATAAATATTTGGAGTTGTTATCTTCAAAGGGAATGGTTTTTTCAGGTAAAAGTCCTAATGGTGAAATGGTTGAAGCGATAGAATTGCCTAATCATCCATGTT
>JAQVZV010000054.1 GCA_028708005.1 Bacilli bacterium | reverse complement strand
ACTGTATTGGGAGGCTTAATAGCTAGCTATGTTAGCATAAACGTTTTAACTACCATTGAAGCGGGCGAAGGAAATATTATTTCAATTCAAGAGAGCTTCTTTGACAAAATATTCCCAAATTTGTTGCCATTTTGTTTTACTTTCCTAATGTTGTATTTAATTAGAAAGAAAGTAAATCCTGTGGCTCTAATAACAGGCACTCTCATTTTATCAATATTGCTTTCATACCTTGGAGTACTATAATTTAGATGGATTACCAAACCCTTATAACTGAGTTGTAAGGGTTTTTCTTATGTCAAATATTGATATTGGGTATAAACAATAGTATAATCAAAATAGTAATAGTATAAATCAGAGGTGATAAAATGAAAAATATAATAGTTATTACAGGACATGCACAATACGCATCAGGATTATTGAGTTCACTGGAGATGATTGCTGGCAAAAACGAGGATTTTATTGCTGTTGACTTTGATGATAACAGTGTCATTTCAGAATTATATACCAGCGTGACAAGCCGTCATCAAAAAGATAATATTCTTTTTATTTGCGACCTGTTAGGAGGAACCCCTTTTAAAGAAGCTTCGAAAATAGCATTTGATAATCCCAATATGGAAGTAGTGACAGGATGTAACTTGGGTTCATTACTTGAAATTTACTCAATTAAAGATGATCTAAGCTTAAGCGAATTAATTTCTAGAATAATAACGTCTAGTCAAAAACACACAATGCATTTAAATAAATCAAAGTTAGTTAATAAATCGGAGAACAAAGATGAAGACATTTAATATTAAAACTATAATTTTCGATATTGATGGTACTTTAATGGACACATATACACCTTCAGTTGAAGCTTTAAGAAAGGCGTTATTGTCGGTTGTAGGAATAGATTATAAAGAAGACGATTTAGCATTTCATTTTGGTATACCGCTTGATGATTCATTAGCAAGATTAAATATAGATAACAATTTTTATCCTGCAATACAATCTAAAATTGACGAATATTATTATCGAGATGAACGAAGCAAAAAAGTTTTTCCAGGGATTGAAAAAGTGTTGAAAGTAATTAGTGAAAATGATATTGTCTTGGGTATCGTTACCTCAAGAGACAAAAGGGAAGTTGAGATGGATTTTAATAAGTTATCAATTTCAAAGCATTTTGATGTAATAATAACTGCGGATGATGCCAAAAGACATAAACCGCATCCTGATCCGATTGATAAATTTATTAAGGTAACAAATTCTAGCAAGTCCGAAACAATATATATCGGGGATACCAAATATGATTGTGAGGCAGCTCATGCAGCGGGTATAAGATTTGCATTAGCAGGGTGGGGTGCGTTAAACAAGGAAAAAATAAAGGCGGATTATTTCTTATCCAAGCCCGAAGATATATTAAAATTAATTTAAAAGACCATATTTGGGGAACGAATTTTATGTTAGTCCTTTAATACGGTCTTTTTTAAAATGTTTTAATGTTTAATAATTGTTCGTTTTTATCGGGATTATATCCCTTTAGCAAGGCTAATTCACAGGCTAGTAATTGGATAATTACTGTAGCTGTAAATAATGTTTTAAGTTTATTACTATCTTCTATATATATGGAATTGTCATGTTGATTAATTAAATCCTTGTTATTGGAAATTAATAACGTTGGTACATTGTTTGCTTTTAATCTTTTTAAAATATCTTCCACATCATTTGTAAATTCTTTTTCAATTCCAAAGATAATGACAGGAATTGTTTTCTTAATCATTGCTAATGGTCCGTGATAAAATTCTGATATAGGGTAAGAGCTAACATGAATACGACTAGTTTCTTTTATCTTTAAAGCCGTTTCCATGGCTAAGGGCAAGGATAATCCACGGCCCAATATAAACAAATCATCAAAATCTCTTAATTTGTTAGCCTTTTCTTTAATAAGGTTATGATATTTAAGCCCTGCTTCAATAGCATTAATTATGTCATCCTCATTTAATTCTATCTCTTTTCTTTTTGTTAAAGCATATACAAGGCTATTAATTAAATATAGGGTTGTCGTAAATGATTTAGTAGCGGGCACAGCCTGGCATTCTCCCGCATTACAATATAAAACATACTCCGTTGCTTTAGCTATTTCACTATTTAGATTATTAACAATACTTATTGTCAATGCTCCTGAATTTCTAGCTTTTTCTAAAGTTCTTAATGTATCTTTTCCAAATCCGGATTGAGATATTCCGATAACGATACTTTTAGACATGTCGGTATAAGAATCATATACGGTAAATACAGACTGTGAAGCGATAGAAACGGGTATGTGATAATATAATTCTAACAAATACCTGGCATATATTCCCGCATGAAGCGAGGTGCCCCTTCCGACGATTACAATGTTTTGAGGTTTAAATTTTTCTATTACCGATCCGATTTCACTTATTTTTTCCTTGTTATAATCGTGGCAATTTTTAATTCTTTCAGGTTGTTCAATAATCTCTTTAAACATAATGGTATTGTTCATTTTATAATACCTCCTATTTTAATAATAACACCATTATTTATTATTATCAAATAATAAATTTAAAGAATTAAAAAGATACAAAAAACTTCATTACTTTTATTTAAGATGATATAATATAATTATAAGAATGGAGGATAATATGAAATATGATATTCACGGTAATAAAATTTTAATTACTGATGCAATTAGAAATTATATTGAGGAAAAGTTAAGTCGACTAAATAAGTATTTCGAGAAACATGATCAAATAACTGCAAGAGTAGTATTAAAAGTTAGGGGTAGAGACCAAATTATAGAAGTAACAATTCCCATGTCTCCTTTTACTTTACGTAATGAAGAAAAACATGATGATTTATATGCGGCGATTGACTTGGTGGCGGACAAATTAGAAAGACAAATAGTAAAGAATAAAGACAGAATACAAAGCAAGGCATTTAGGTTAAAAGGTAAAGATATTGATGAGGAAGATATAGAAATGGAAGAAGAAATTGTTAGAAGGAAAAAACTAGATACGAAACCAATGAATGAAGAGGAAGCGATTCTTCAAATGAATATGCTTGGTCATGACTTCTTTATATATAGAGATTCCGATACTAATGAGGTAAATGTTCTATATAGAAGAAAAGACGGCAACTATGGTATTATCGAAGCTAAATAATCACTGACATGTGATTATTCTTCGTTATATGATACAATATAATTTGACTTGGAAGGATGATAATAATGAGTTTTTTAAAAAGCATATTTAATCATGAATATAGAGAGTTGAAAAAATTCAACGCAATTGCTGAAAAAGTTGTAGCACTGGATGAAGACATGAAAAAAATGTCAGACCATGAGCTGAAAGCAAAAACCGAAGAGTTTAAGAAGAGGCTAGAAAATGGAGAAACACTTGATGATTTGTTAGTTGAAGCTTTTGCTGTTGCTAGAGAGGCCGCTTTCCGTACAATTGGTGAAAAGCCATATTTTGTACAAGTAGTTGGCGGTATTACCATTCATTACGGTAATATAGCAGAAATGAAAACAGGGGAAGGGAAAACGTTATCATTAACTATGCCGGCTTATTTGAACGCATTAACTGGAGAAGGTGTGCATGTTGTAACGGTTAACGAATATTTAGCCAGTTTTCATGCTGAATGGATGGGGCAGATTTTTAATTTTTTAGGATTAACAGTTGGCACAAACCTAAGGGATTTAAATTTTGAAGAGAAAAAAGCGGTTTATAACTGTGATATTGTTTATACGACAAACAATGAATTGGGATTTGATTATTTAAGAGATAATATGGTTATAAAAAGTGATCGCCGTGTTCAAAGAAAACTCAATTTTGCTATTGTTGACGAAGTTGACTCTATTTTAATTGATGAGGCTAGAACACCACTTATTATTTCTGGTGGATTCATGAAATCCCTCAATTTATATAAAGATGCAGACAGTTTTGCTAAGACACTACGTGAAAATGATGATTATATAAAAGACGAAAAGACAAATGCTGTTAGTTTGACGGATAACGGTTCGTTAAAAGGTGAGAAATTTTTTAAAGTTGATAATCTTTATGACATTAAGCATTCTGGTTTGGTACATCATATTAATCAAGCGATAAAAGCTAACTTTGGCATGAAGAAGGATGTCGATTATGTTGTTCAAGATGACGAGATTGTTATTGTCGATCAATTTACAGGACGTTTAATGAAGGGACGTGCTTATAGCGAGGGATTACACCAAGCGATAGAAGCTAAGGAAGGCGTAACCATAAAAGAGGAAACACAAACATTAGCAACGATAACTTTCCAAAATCTATTTAGAATGTATAGAAAATTATCGGGTATGACTGGTACTGCAAAGACCGAAGAAGAAGAATTTAGAAATATATATAACATGTATGTTATTCAAATTCCAACCAATAGGCCCGTTATAAGGGAGGATTTGGCAGATTTGGTTTATGCTACTAAAAAAGGTAAATATGCTGCCATTGTCCGTGTAATTGAAGATAGATACAAAGCAGGACAGCCTATTTTAGTAGGCACAATTGCTATTGAGACAAGTGAATTGATCAGTGATCTTTTGTTAAAAAAGAAAATACCACATGAAGTGTTAAACGCTAAAAACCACGCTCGAGAAGCTGAAATCGTAGCAAATGCCGGACTTAAAAAGTCGGTTACAATCGCAACCAATATGGCCGGTCGTGGCACTGATATTAAACTTGGCGAAGGCGTAAAAGAAGTGGGAGGCTTGTTCGTTATAGGAACCGAGCGCCATGAATCAAGAAGAATTGACAATCAATTAAGAGGACGTGCTGGTCGTCAAGGCGACCCTGGAAAATCTCAGTTTTTCGTTTCATTAGAAGATGACCTTATGGTACGATTCGGATCAGAACGTATTAAAGGAATGATGCAATCATTAGGTTTTGATGGAGAACAAGCTATTCGCAGCAAGGTCTTCTCAAATGCTATGGAATCTGCTCAAAAAAGGGTTGAAGGCCATAACTTTGATATACGAAAACAATTATTACAATATGATGATGTTATGAACAGACAAAGGGAAATTATATATGAGAAAAGAAATAAAATTCTTGATCAAACTTCTATCCACGAATATATTTTGGAATGTATAAAAGGATATGTCACCCAACTAGTTAACAGTCATTTATCTGAGGATTTTACTTTAACGGCTAACGATAGAGTAGAAATAGTGGAAGCGGTCAACGAAAATTTATTAGGAGATGACCATATGTCAATTGATGATATTAAAGATAATGACTCTGAAATAATTGCTGATAAAATTTATAATAGAGTTGTTGAAGAATACGAAAGCAAGATTAATGATTTACCAAATGAAATAGTAAACGACTTTGAAAAAGCCATTCATTTAAACATTATTGACAGATACTG
>JAQVZV010000053.1 GCA_028708005.1 Bacilli bacterium | reverse complement strand
CGATCTGCAAAAATTAAGCTGTAAAAAATGCTATCTACCCTGTATCCTGGAAAATGATGGTATCCTGTCAAGACAAGATGTGATTTCAGGGATGGAACATAAAGACAACACCTATAATATCAGGGTATTAAGCGTAAATCACCAGGAGATGGGCAATCACATTGAGATGCGCAAATTATTGGAAGAGATTATCATCAATAAAAAATACGGAAATGCATTCAGCAGGTAATTATTTATTCTTTATTTCGTTATGTTGTTTCTTCAGTTGTGGTAACATCAGTTATCCAGACCCCAAAAAGGTCGAAGGACCCAAACCAATATGGGCAACCAGATTACCAGGTAAAGCAGGAATTTACAATGACGGGTTAATTGGCTTACCTGTGTATAAGGGTAACATATTTTTCCATTCTACCATTTTTACAAACGAGAACGGAGAAGACAACAGGATACATGCACTGAATCTCGAAACCGGAAAAATCAACTGGACTTTTCCACACGATTATGATATGGTAAATATATAGAAAATATTGAAAAGTTAAAAGAAGCAGTATCTGAAACCGCGTATCAATATATATCTTATGATGGCAAAATCGCAGATGCTCTTTTTTTCTCTACCAGTAATGGTTTTACTGAAAATAGTGAGGAAATATTTAGTTTTGAATTGCCTTATCTTAGGAGTGTAGAATCTGCGTGGGATGAAAAAACATCTCCTGTATTTCAGGATAGAAAAACATATGATAAACCAACCTTTTTTAAATTGTTAGGATTACAGGATGTCGAACGATTAGAAATAGAAGTGCTAAAGAAAACGAGTACTGGTCGTGTCCTTAATTTAAAAATAAATGGCAAAGAAATGGTGGGAAAAGATGTTGCTACTAAATTAAAATTAAGATCTAACGATTTTGAAATAATCAAGAATGGGAACATAATTGAGATTAAAACTAACGGATATGGGCACGGTGTAGGCATGAGCCAGTATGGCGCCTTAGGAATGGCAAATGATGGTTATTTATACGATGAGATATTAAAGTATTATTATAAAGGTGTAGAAATAGAAACATTAAAATAGTTTAAAAAATCCTTTTATAAGGATTTTTTGTTTTGTTTGTATATATTTCATTTTTTGGTAAAAACTTTTAATGAGGTGATATGAGTGAATCATAGAAGAAAGTTGAAACCATTTATTATTCCAATGCTTTATAGTGTTGCATTTTTAGCTTTTATCATAAGTATTCTTTTTTTAAGAAAAGCCTTAAATAGCCCCGTTTTTGACGATGACGATAATGAGGATTTTATTTACGTCACAAAAACAATATTTGATGATGACGTTCCAGTTGTAGGAACAGAAAAAAATATCATCAGACCGTATAAAGACGGCGAAATCAAGATTATAAAATATTTTTATGATAAAGATGATGAGCCAATTAAGCAGCAAGAGTCAATTATCTATTACGAAAAAACATATATGCAAAACTCAGGAATAGATTATGGCGGGAAGGATAAATTTGAAGTAGTTGCTGTTCTAGATGGTACTGTTATAAATGTTAATGAAGATAATATGTTGGGCAAAATTATAGAGATAAGGCATAACAACGAGTTGCTAAGTATATATCAAAGTTTATCTGAAGTAACAGTAAAACAAGGCGATAAAGTAACACAAGGTCAATTAATAGGGAAAAGTGGGACGTGTAATATAGCAGCCAGTCTAAAAGATCATTTACATTTCGAAATATTGTATGACGGTAAAGTTATAGACCCTGAAACTATTTATGACAAAACAATAGAAGATTTATAAGGCAGTGATGCCTTTTTTTACGAATAAATAAAAGCCAGCATTTATATACTTTATCGAGGGGGTGTAGTAGTGAAAAGCAATATTATAAAGAGGGTATTAGATGAAACATTTCACATTATTAACACAGGAGACACCATACGAGAAATAGCCAAAATATATGGTGTTAGTAAAAGTACAGTTCATAAAGATTTAAATGAGAGGCTATATGAATTAGATATTGATTTATATAAAAGAGTATCTGACATTTTAAAATACCACATCGATGTAAGGCATATAAGGGGCGGAGAATCCACAAGGATAAAATATTTAAAATTAAGCAACTTTTAGAAATACAAAAGAAAATATGGTAACATATATATAACAAGATATAGAAGGGATGGTAGTATGTTTAGCAAAGATATTGGTATTGATTTGGGTACTGCAAATGTATTGATTTATGTAAAGGGACAAGGTGTCGTTTTAAATGAGCCAAGTGTGGTAGCAATAGATTCCGAAACTAAGAAAGCCCTTGCTGTTGGCGTAGAAGCTCATGAAATGCTAGGGCGAACCCCTGGCAAGGTAAAAGCCATTAAACCCATGAAAGATGGGGTTATAGCGGATTTTGAATTAACAGAAATTATGCTGAATTATTTCATAAAAAAAATAAAAGCCAAGAGTCTTTTCTCACGACCAAGAATTCTTATTTGTTGTCCATCTAATACGACGCAAGTTGAAAAGAATGCAATCAAAGAAGCGGCCGAGCGAACTGGTGCACAGAAGGTGTTTCTCGAAGAAGAACCTAAAGTGGCCGCTGTCGGAACCGGCCTGGATATTTCAAAACCCAGCGGGAACATGGTTATCGATATAGGCGGAGGAACAACAGATATTGCCGTTTTATCATTAGGCGGAATGGTAAATAGTGCATCTATTAAAATAGCGGGCAACACGTTTGATCTCGATATATCAAAATATATAAAAGATAAATATAAATTACTAATAGGTGAGCGTACAGCCGAAGATATAAAAGTCCAAGTTGGAACCGTTTTCAAAGGTAGCAAAAAAGAAAAAAAAGAAGTAAGGGGTCGTGATTTAGTAACGGGACTACCACACAGTATTACAATAACCTCAGAGGAAGTAGAAGAAGCTTTAAAAAAGAGTGTATATGAGATCATAAAAGTCACTAAAAGTGTTTTGGAACAAACACCACCAGAATTGTCAGCCGATATTATAGATAAGGGTATCGTCATCACAGGTGGTGGGGCATTAATTGATGGTTTTGATAAATTGTTTGCCCAAGAATTGAAGGTGCCTGTATTTATTTCAGAGAGTCCATTAACCTGTGTAGCAGAAGGTACTGGTATAATGCTAGAAAATTTACATCTTTTAGATGGACACCTATAAAACTAACAAAAGTTAGTTTTTTTATTTTAAAAAAAATGCTATAATTGAAATGGTAGGTGTAGGATATGAAATACGATTTAAAACAAATTTTAATTATAGTAGGTGTAACTTTTGCCTTTACTGCTATGATTGTCCCCTTTATTAAGAGAATTGCAATTCATATAGGTGCAGTAGCAAAAACAAATGAAAGAACAGTACATAAAGGATTGATGCCACAATTAGGCGGTTTAGCTATCTTTCTAGGCTTTCTATTGGGCTACATCTTATTTTCTAAACAAACAATTGAAATGAATTCAATATTAATAGGCAGTTTTATAATTATTATCATAGGCCTTATTGATGATATAAATCCAATCAAACCAAAGTATAAAATCATGGCGCAACTTATATCCGCAGCCGTCATTGTATTTTATGGTAAAATTTTGCTTCAAGATATTAGTGCTTTTGGATATTATATTGATTTTGGGCTTTGGGCATATCCAATAACTTTGTTTTTCATTGTATCTATGATTAATGCGATTAATCTTATTGACGGCCTAGATGGATTAGCGGCCGGCATAAGTTCTATTTTCTTTCTAACCATTGGTATTATTGCTTTTATCATAAATAAATCGGGTGGTCTTGATATTATATTATCTTTTATAATGTTGGGATCAACCCTAGGATTTTTACTTCACAACTTTTATCCTGCAAAGATATTTATGGGCGATACAGGTTCGATGTTCCTGGGTTTTATCATATCAGTTATAGCGTTATTAGGGTTTAAAAATGTTACTTTGACGTCTTTAATAATCCCTATCTTAATTTTGGCCGTTCCTATTCTTGATACCTTTTTTGCAATACTTAGGAGACTAATAAATAAGCAACCAATATCTCACGCAGATAAGCAACATCTTCATCACCAACTTATGAAAATGAAGTTTTCTCATCGTACGACAGTGCTTATAATGTATTACATCGATGCTCTATTTGCCTTTACTTCTATTGTTTATGTTCTAAAAGATGCTAAATTAGGGATTTTCCTATATATAATTTTATTAGCTATTGTCCTTTGGTTTGTAATAACAACAAATATTATTGTTAATAAAGATAATACGAAAAAAAGATTAAGAAAAAGGCGTTAATTGTTAACGCTTTTTTTATGTACAAAAACATTGTTTGCAAAAAGAGTAAACAATGGTATAATATAAACGATTTGTAAACCCTATTAAGGAGTGTTGTATATGTTACACTTTGTAGTGTGTGATGATAACGCACCAACAAGAGAAAAAGTAAACAAGGTTATTACCAAACTAATGTTACCATCTGACGCTGAATACAAAACGTTGTTGTTTTCGCAATATGATAAAAGTTTTATACAATTTATAGATAAAAAAGTGGGCAAGAAGATATATATATTAGACGTTGAAGTTAATTTTCAATCCGGGCTTGATGTAGCAAGGAAAATAAGAGAAAAAGACTGGGAAAGTATAATAATTATCTTAACAGCGCATTATGAACTCGCTTATAATGCATTTAAGAACAGATTAATGTTGCTAGATTTTATTTCTAAGTTCGATGATTATGAACATAATTTATATGAAACTTTAAAATTAGCTTTAAAAGCGATTAATGTTAAAAAACAATTATCCTTTGAGTTTAATAGAATATCTTATAAAATAGATTTAGATGATATATTATATATAATAAAAGATACAGCCAAAAGGAATAGTATTATAAAGACATTTGCTAAAGAGTATTCTGTAGCTCTTACTTTAAACGAAATAATTAAAATGTTACCAAATAGTTTTATACAAACTCACCGCGCTTGTATAATTAACAAAGATAATGTGAAAAATATTGATTTTAAAAGTAATGTTATAACATTCAATAATAATGAAAAAATAACATTACTATCAAAAACGTATAAGAAAGATGTGAAGCAGTATGTCTTTAATTGAGTTAATTATTCCTTCGACTATATTTAATCTCTTGCATTTTTGGATATCATCAAAAATAATAAAGGAAAAAATTAAAATAAAATCTACCAAAAATATTATAGTATTTATAGCATTAACGATCTTGGTGGCAGTAGTAAACTTTTATTTTAAAAACTTTTTAAAAGGGGCAATAAACTTTTTGTTTATCTTTATTAGTTATTATTTTATCTATGATAAGAGTATAAATAAAATATTTGGTCTAACTTTTACTACATTTATACTTTTTTTTCTATCTGAAATTATTTATTCTCTC
>JAQVZV010000052.1 GCA_028708005.1 Bacilli bacterium | reverse complement strand
ACAAATTATTGGCTTACTTGGTGGTAGAGTAGCAGAAGAAATGGTCTTTGGCGAAATAACAACTGGCGCACACAATGATTTTGAAACAGCGACTAAGATTGCTAGAAGTATGGTAACCGAGTTTGGAATGAGTGACTTAGGACCGCTTCAATTTGAAAGACAAGAAGAAGCTGCTTTCCTCGGAAGGGATTACAATAAAAGTCGTAATTTTTCTAATGAAGTAGCTCATGAAATAGATATTGAAATGCGTAAAATTATTAACGGATGTTATGAAAAAGCTAAAAAAATCATTAACGAAAATATAGATTTACTCAAATTAATTGCAAATACGCTAATAGAATATGAAACATTGACGAAGGAACAAATTGATTATTTAGTTGAACATGGTAAAATGCCTGATGATGTAAAAGAAGAGCAACAAACAAAAACAATTGTTGAGTTAAGGGAAATAGCAAAAGAGAAGGGCATGAAAGGTTATACCAAAATGAATAAGGAAGAATTACGTAAACTATTAGACGAGTAATAATTATAATTTAAAGACAATTATTGACAATGTGGTAGCATAGTGTTAAAATACGCTTGAAGAAGGTGAGAAATTATGTATAAAAAACCTGTTGGTATTGTTGTTGGCGTTGCCAAAACCAGTGGAAAGCCATTTAGGGCTATCTTTTATTCTGAGTTTATCCAACCCAATAACATCAGCGAAATGATAATTGGCACAAATACTGACTTTGATAAAGGCATATCTGCTTTAATATCAAAGGGTTTTGTATGTAACCAACAAACCATAGTAACAACTCCTTTTGAATGGGATTTTAAGAAACCTGAATTAGAGGATGAAGCGCGTGCTCTTTTTACACAGAAACAAGAAGAACAAGCAGCAATTAAAAATGCACTAGAAGCAAAGCAACAAGCAATAGAAAGAGAAACGGGTGTTAGGAACTTTAAATTGGGGCGCAAAGTAATTGCCCTTTTAGTAGCACTAGCAATAGGTGCGGGAGGTTACAGTTGGTATAGTAAAAGCAAGCATAATAAAGCGACTGTGCCACCTTTAAGTAGACCTGGTATAAATATGGAGTTGCCTAATTATTTAACTAATGAACAGGAACTTGCACTAAAAGAACAATATGCCCTAGGCGAATTAAACTTCGATTTAACTGATAAGGAAGAAGTTGAAAGAAGGATTGGTTATTTTGGCGGCTATTTTGATAATATGACTAAACATCATTTGACGTTGGCAGAACAAATCGATTTTTTCTTATTAATGAATGGTGTAGAACCAATTTTTAATAAAGATGTGGAAGATATAATGATAAAAGTTCAATTAGCGGCATCAAGTGATTCAGGATTTAACTGGCGTGAAAAATCAGGTGAAGAAATAATTGCTATTAAAAAATAGTGCTTATTTAGATATATATTTAAAAGTAATTAATGATTGGAAAGTGGCTGCTGAAAGCAAGAATCTAGAAAAGGCTGGTGCTGCTGGTAAAGAATTTGTAGCAACTAGTATATATGGTATTATCGAAAAAGAACCGCTTGATACCGGCAAGGACGGAATAGGCGCCGTACATATGCAAGATGTTAGTATTGAAATGCAAGCATTTATCACAGGCTACGTTGGTAGGGTTACGTATTATCCCGGAATTGATGCAAGGGACACTATTGGAAAAATAATGATTAAAGGCGAAGAAGTTGATACTGATTATCTATGTGAGCCAATCGCTGGTCCTTACATCATGCCTGCAGGAGAACAAGGAAGAACCGACCAAGGCGGCGAACAAGGATTAGCACAAACAACAATGATGAAACTTGTTGCCAAATATATTAATGGTAGTTATATAAAATGTTCATCAGAATTGAGACAGTTTTTAGAAGATTTAGCTAAAGAATATACTAAACAAAAAGGAGGACGACGTTAGTCGTCTTTTTTGTTTATATAATCATATAATTTACGAGGGGGGTGGATATGTGCTTTATTTTAACCGTTTTATATGGGCAATAGCGACCGTATTATTTGTTATCAGTGGTCTTTATTTTACCTTCAAACTAAGATTCGTACAATTTAGATTAAAAGATATGGTTAAGAGTTTTAGTTATAATAAAAAAGAAGTAGGTCTTTCCCCCTTTCAGTCTTTAATGATGACATTAGGTGCTCGTATTGGTGTTGGTAACTTAGCAGGAATTGCTTTAGCTATTTATTATGGAGGGGTTGGTGTTGTTTTTTGGATATGGATAAGTACTATCTTATGCTCCGTTAATGCCTTTTGTGAATCAATGCTAGGCGTTATGTATCGTCAAAAAGATAAAGACATTTATGTAGGAGGCCCCTCATACTATATTAATCAAGGTATGAATAACAAGCTGTTAGCAAAAATATATGCGACTGTCATTATATTTACTTATATTGTAGGTTTTTTAACTGTTCAATCAAATACTATTGTTAATTCTATAACCGAAGTATGCAAGTGTAACCCTATTATTATTTCATTAATTATAGCTACTTTTTCATTTATTATTATATTTAAGGGATTAAGAAGTATAGCAAACTTTTCGTCTAAACTAGTTCCATTTATGACACTTGGTTATATTTTAATATGTATGTGCATTGTTGTGTTGAACCTCAACAAAATGCCTCAGGTTTTATTGTCAATAATTACCCAAGCCTTTAATCCCACATCAGCATCAATAGGCTTAATATTACCTATTATAATTGGTTTTCAAAGAGGTATTTTTTCAAACGAAGCTGGGATCGGTACTGGCGCGATAGCCTCCTCAACAGCAAATACTGATAGTCCATCTAAGCAAGGTTTTATTCAAATGTTTGGCGTATACATAGATACCCTTATATTATGTAGTTTAACTGCATTTATCATATTGTTATCAGATTATAAAGAGGTAGTAAGACACAATATAAATGGTATTGAAATAACCCAAACAGCTTTTGTATACCACCTTGGACATATTGGTAATTATGTAGTAATTATATCCATCTTATTATTTGCCTTTTCAACTATCATAACAGGTTATTATTATGGTGAAGCGAATTTAAAATTTTTATATAATAAATTGTCTAACAAGGGATTAACTATATTTAAAGTCATTGTTATATGTCTTCTATTAATAGGGGGTATATCTTCCCCAACAACAATATGGTTACTAGCAGATATCTTAATTGTTATCTTAGGAATAATTAACGTTTACAGTCTTTTATGTTTAAGGAAAAACATAATTGTTGAACATAAACGTTATGTAAGAAAGAAAAAATAATTATTTAGTAATTGTTAAATTATAAAAAACATGGTAAATTGAACATGACATATTATTATATAGAGGTGATAAATTGAAAAAAGTTTTAGAAATAACTAATATATCTAAAAGTTATGGTAATACACTTGCGGTTGATAATATAAGTTTAACTGTAGAAGAAGGTGATTTCTTTGGCTTTATTGGTCCAAATGGAGCGGGGAAATCCACTACAATTAATTGTGTTTTAAACTTCATATTTCAAGATGAAGGGCATATTAAAGTATTTGGATTAGACAATATTAAGGATAGCGTCGAGATTAAAAAACATATTGGATTTGTTCCTGGCGAAGTGTTTTATTACGATAATATGAAAGTAATAGATTTACTTTATTATACCCAATCTTTTCACGGCAATATTGACAAGGAACTACTAAATAAATATATAAAGTTATTTAACATTCCTTTAGAAAAAGAGATTGGAGAATTATCATCGGGTAATAAAAAGAAGGTCGCTATTGTACAAAGTTTACTTCATAAACCTAAACTGTTAATATTAGATGAGCCTAGCAGCGGACTAGATCCATTAATGCAAGCTGTTTTATTCAAAGAATTAGAAGAAGTGCGAAAACAAGGAACAACAATCTTTATGTCATCGCACATTTTATCCGAGGTTCAGCATCATTGCAACAAAGTAGCTTTCATTAAGAGCGGGAAAATAATAAAATGCGGTAATATAAACGACATAATAAATAGACACACAAGAATTATTAAAATTACATCTAACGAGATTGATAGTATTAAAAAGACTTTGAGAATTAAGGATGTAGAAGATGTTACTATTGAAGATAACACTTTAAGTTTTATTTATAGAAACAAAATCAATCAATTACTAAAAGATTTAACGAAACACAATATTAAAGATTTAACTATTAGAACACCTGATTTAGACGATTTATTTATAACATCTTATATGGAGGAATGATTATGAAATTGGTTAAAAAAGATTTAAACGATAATTTAAAAGGGGCTATAATATGGCTATCAATTATATCTTTACTTATTATTATGATTTTAGCATTACACCCAATTGTTGTAACTAAGATGAATATGATGAACGAGATGCTAGAACAATTCCCCAAAGAGATGATTAATGCTTTAAATTTGGAAAATACTAATTTTAATAATATTTTAAGTTATTTTTTCTATGAATTTCAATTTATACTGCTGGCATCTACTATATATGCTGGAATATTGGGTGCTAATATAATAAGTAAAGAAGAAAGTGATAAAACTATTCAATTGCTTTATTCTAAACCCATTTCCAGATTGAATATATTGTTGAATAAAATAATTGTAGTTATTTTGTATTTACTGGTGTTTAATTTTACTTTATTTACGGTTACAACTATATGTATGTTGTTTTTGGGGAATCAAAACTTTGATTATCTAGCTTTATTAAATATGTATCTAGGTTTATTGTTAACTCAAAGTACATTTGCTTTTATCGGGATAGCGATAGCTACTTTGCTTAAGAAACCTAAAAGCGCATCTACTATAACAGGAGGGATTATAATGGTGACATTTATCTTAGGTATTGTTTCTAAAATTGCTGACAAAGTGGATAACTTAATATATCTGTCGCCAGTTAACTATTTATTAGAAGGAGATTTTATTAGTAGAGGTCACATGGAAATTAAATACATGGTAATACTTTTCATAATGCTTATAATAGCAATTACTGTGTCAATAAGGCGCTATGACAGAAAAGACTTCAATCTATAAAACAATTATACGTGATATAATTAAAGAGGTGATATTAATGGTTGTAGATACTTGCTGGGACAAGATATTAAATAGTGAATATAGCAAGGAATATTTTATAAAATTAGTGAATTTTATTAGAGAAGAATATAAGAATAAAACTATCTATCCAGAATCATCTGATATGTTCAATGCTCTTAAATTATCGCCTTATGACTACACAAAAGTAGTTATATTAGGGCAAGATCCTTATCATGGAGAGGGCGAAGCTCACGGCTTAGCTTTTTCGGTAAGAGAAGGCGTAAAATTGCCACCCTCACTTATTAATATATTTAAAGAATTAAATAATGATTTGAAAATTGAAAGATCAAAAGGGACGTTGGATGATTGGGCTAGTCAAGGTATTTTGTTATTAAACACCGTTTTAACAGTAGAAAAAGATAAACCCAATTCACATAAGGGTAAAGGATGGGAATTATTTACTGATGCTATTATAAGAAAATTAAACGAAAAAGAAACGCCTCTAGTTTTTATCTTATGGGGAAATAATGCTAAAGCCAAAAGAGAACTAATTACCAACCCCCAACATCTCGTATTAGAATCATCTCATCCATCGCCAT
>JAQVZV010000051.1 GCA_028708005.1 Bacilli bacterium | reverse complement strand
TAAGATTTCAGTATCCGGGAAAGTTAAATTGGTAGTATATGTCTTAAAATTTAAATCGGGTGATGCAATATTTAATTTACTAAAGGCATTATGATATTCACCATAAGCATCAAAAATAAAAATGCGAGCATCTTTAGGAACGGCTTTAGTATTATAGAAAATATTTTGTAAAATTCTAGCAACCGAGTATGATTTACCACTACCGGTATTACCAAAAATTGAAAAATGATGGGAAAAGAAATCATTAATATTTATATTTATAGGATAATTGTCATATAATGGCATTTTGCCCATATATAATTTTTTAGTATCAAGATTATCATTATTACCTAAAATGATATCTAACTCTGCTTTATTTATAATTCTACAAGCAGAATCTAACGATGGTTTTTTTATAACTCCTGATAGAAATCGTCCATTATTAATTTCTCCTAATAAATTAACCTTTATCTTGTCAACACTAACTTCTCTTATCTCACCAACAACTTTATAATTGTTTTCTTCAAATATAACATGATAATTAAGATACTTCTTAACTTCGGCTAAGCCCTCACCTAATGCAACCTCAACATTATCTTCACCTATAGTAGTAATTTTACCCAGCATTTTTATTCCTCCCTCATTTAAATAAAACTTCAACTGAAAGTTCTCTATACTAATATTTATTATAATATAAAAATCAATCATTGTATACCCTTATATGAAAATGACATTAGCAAAAGCTAATGTCATTAGTACATATCATTATTTACTTTACTGTCATATTTTTTACGCTCGGTAGTGTTTAATATTTTCTTTCGCAAACGAATACTCTTGGGCGTGACTTCTACTAATTCATCATTATTTATATAATCCAAGCACATTTCCAAGGTCATAACTCGTGATTTTTTTAATACCACTGTATGATCTTTACTAGCAGCTCTAGTATTAGTTAGTTGTTTTCCTTTAACCGTATTAACCGCTAAATCATTATCGCGATTATGTTCCCCAACAATCATTCCTTCATATACTTCAGCTCCCGGCTCAACAAACATAATGCCTCTATCTTCTAAACTACCCAAAGCATAAGCTGTCGTTTTACCGTTTTCCATAGACACTAAAACGCCTAATTGCCTTTCGCCTATATTCACATTGTTGATGGGAAGATATTCTTTAAACGTATGATTAATAATACCGTAACCTCTAGTCATTGTCGCAAAATTGGTCATAAATCCAATAAGACCACGTGATGGAATGGTATAAATTAATCTTACCTGATTTTCAAGGCTAGTCATAAGTTCCATTGAAGCCCCTCTTAAACCTAAAGCCTCAATAACAGCGCCCACATAATCTTCAGGAACATCTATTTGTAATTCTTCATATGGCTCACACTTAATTCCATCAATAATTTTAACAATTACCTCAGGCCTTGAAACTTGTATTTCAAAACCCTCACGTCTCATATTTTCAATTAGAATTGATAAATGTAATTCCCCTCTACCAGATACAATCCAAGAATCGTTGCTACTAGGTTCAACCCTTAAACTAACATCTCTTTGCAATTCTTTATATAAACGTTCTTCTACTTTGCGAGCGGTTACAAACTCTCCTTCTTTACCTGCAAAAGGACTAGTGTTAGTTGAAAAAGTCATTTGAAGAGTTGGTTCATCTACTCTCAATTTTTTCAACGCTTCTTCTTTACCGATATTACATATTGTTTCTCCTACCGAAATATCAGGAAGACCCGCTAAAGCTATAATATCACCCGCCTTAGCTATTTCAATTTCTTGTTTCTTTAATCCAAAATAACCATATATCTTTTGAATTCTAAAGTGTTTAATACTACCATCTAATCTAACACAAGATACCATTTCGTTAACTTTGATGCAACCATTAGCAACCCTACCAATGCCTATACGACCTACATATTCATTATAATCTAATAAAGCAGGTTGAAATTGTAAAGGCTTAGAAGCATCTACTTTAGGACTAGGTATTTCATCAATAATCATTTGATATAAACATTCAAATGATGGTTTTTGTGTGTTAATATCGGCTTCTAGACTAGTGGTTCCCGCAATCGCTGATGTATAAACAACCTTAAAATCCAATTGATCATCATTAGCACCCAACTCAATAAATAAGTCAATCACTTCGTCAACCACCTCTTTAGGGCGCGCTGTCTCTTTATCAATCTTATTAATAACAACAATTGGTTTAACATTAGCTTCCAACGCCTTCTTTAATACAAACCTCGTTTGTGGCATTGTTCCTTCATATGCATCAACAACTAATAAAACACCATCAACCATATTCATAATACGTTCAACTTCACCCCCAAAATCAGCATGACCTGGAGTATCTAAAATATTAATCTTATAATCCTTATATTTTATTGAAGTTGGCTTAGCTAGAATAGTAATGCCTCTTTCTTTTTCAATATCATCACTATCCATTGCCCTGGTAACAACTTCCTCATTTTCACGAAAAGTTCCTGCATTTTTTAATAATTGATCCACTAATGTCGTCTTACCATGATCGACATGAGCAATGATTGCAATATTCTTAATATTCATTTAGTTCACCTTCACTTCTGCGCATGTTGTTAATTATAACACGATATTCCCTAAAATAAAAGAAAAATCATATAATATTATTTTTAGGTTAATTCAATTTCATAATCCACAATTATGGTGCAAAACATTATACTTCTTGTAGCTTAGTCATATTATTAACTTATTGGTTGTTCCTATTCTTGCTTATAACCAAAAATCAGAATGATAAAATAGTATCCCCCTTAATATATAACAACTAGAACATAAATATTGTTATTAGAAACAAGAGATAATCACGCTACCCACAAAAAGAAAAACGTCTAAATATGTAGCCGATATAAAAAAATTATGTTATATTACCTATAGTTAGTGGCAATATGTTTTAGTTGTAAACAACATTGCAATAACAGTTTATATAATTCTAATGGTTTTATACGTATTGCCATATATCAGGAGGAACATAATGAAAGTTTTAATGATAATACCTGCTTATAATGAAGAAAAAAATATTGTAAATACAGTAAATAACCTAAGACAAGTCAAAATAGATGATATTATTCTAGATTATATTGTAATAAATGACGGCTCTCAAGACGGTACTAGAGATGTTCTAGAAAAAAATAACATTAAACATATTGATTTACCTTGTAACTTAGGAATTGGTGGCGCCGTTCAAACTGGTTATGAATACGCCCTTTATAATAATTATGATATTGCTATTCAATTCGATGGAGATGGGCAGCATAATCCAAAATATATTAAAGATTTAATTGAGGGGATATTATTGGGCAATGATTTTGTGATAGGTTCAAGATTTATAAATAATGCAAGTACTTTTAAATCAACAGCCATAAGAAGAGTTGGCATAAACTTTTTATCGTTACTTATTAAAATTTGTACTAACAAAAAAATAACCGATCCAACATCAGGGTTCAGAGCATGTAACAAAAAAATTATAAAATTATTCGTTACTAATTATCCGCTTGATTATCCCGAACCAGATACATTAGTAATGTTACTTAAAAACAACTATAAAGTGTTAGAAATTCCTGTTGATATGAATGAGCGTAGTAATGGCAAATCATCTATAACTGCACTCAAATCTATATACTATATGATAAAAGTAAGTCTTTCAATTATTATTACTAGTATTGATAAAAAAGGAGATGTATAAAGTGACTCTGAAATTAACGATTGAACTTATTATATGTAATATTCTATTTATGGTTTTTGTTTACACTACAGTAAGAAAAAAGAAAATTTTACTTAAGTATGCTTTGCCTTGGTTTGCAGCATCAACTTTATTAATTGTTTTCTCTTTAACGCCAAATTTAATGAAAAAAATAGCTAATTTTGTAGATATCGAGACCGTATCTAATATGATTTTCTTGTTTGTCGTTGGGATGAACTTAATTATTACCTTTTCTCTTACAGCAACAGTCTCTAATCAAAATACAAAGATTGCAACATTAGTAAAGGAAATAGGAATATTAAAGGAGAAAGTAAATCGTGATAAAAAAGATTAAAGTGATAATTAAAAAACAGCAAGTTTTTATAAATTACGTTATATCAGCAGGTATTTCTTTTGGCCTAGATTTAACTCTCTTTACTATCTTCACTAAATTACTATATCCTATAATTAGTGACTCATCAATTTTACTAAGTACCATAATAGCAAGAATTATTTCTTCTTTTGTGAACTATTTAATTAATAGAAATAAAGTGTTTAAAAACAACACAAACACTTTATGTGATACTAAGACGATTGTTAAATATTATGGATTAGTAATAATACAGTTATGTGTATCAGCCTTATCGGTATATCTAATTTATAAAAAAGTTGAAATTGACGCAACAATTATAAAAATACCAATTGATATTACAATCTTTATAGTTAATTACTTTGTTCAAAAATATTTAATTTTTATAGGAAGTGACAATAATTATGAAACATAAAAAGAAACTTATATGGCTATTATTAGCTGTTATCTCTTCATTTAGTTTACTTATTGAATTAAACACTAAAACTATTATAAAAATTAATGGCAGAAGCACCATAAGCCTTACCTTTTTAATTTTAGGATTATTTATTTATAATTTTTATAATAATTATGAGCGAAAAAACAATTATAAGGGGTTTAATATTCTTGCTCTATTATTTGCAATATTTATGATTTTCGGATATAGTTATGACAAATTAGATAGTTGGCAATTTGTCTTTGGTAATTATTTGTTTGTAATAATATCCATAATTAAACTGATAGGTTTTTATGTGTTATTTAATGTTAGTTTACATAGGCTCTATAATTACATTAAAAGCATTAACATAAAAGATAAAAAGAATAAATTAGTAAGTAAGTTTAACACAAAAACAATTTTATATAGTACCCTTTTTATTTTAATTTGTTGGCTCCCTTATATAATTAGTTTTTATCCCGCTATTTTATCACCTGATCCAACTAATCAAATAAAACAATTTTTTGGTATCCCAACAAGATATATAGATGGTATAAAACTAATAGATAATAATGTTCTACTTACTAATGATAATCCTATTTTGCATACTGTCCTATTAGGTGGCTCCGTTAAAATAGGACATACCTTAGGTAGTGATAATGTCGGTTTATTTATATATTCAATTATTCAAATATCCATTTTATTAAGTGCTCTTATATACTCAATAAAATATCTAAGGAAAATGAAGGCGCCTAGTCAAATCATCTTACTGACATTACTAATATACGCATTAACTCCAGTCTTTCCTTTTTATGCTATGAGCACAGTAAAAGATGTTATTTTTGGTTCCTTCATACTTATCTATGTTATAAAATTATTTGACTTAATAAAATATAATAATTATAAAACAAAAGATTATATAAAATTATTTTTGTTATTATTAGCTGTATGTCTAAGTAGAAATAACGGTATTTATCATATATTATTATCATTACCATTTGTCTTAATTTTTTTGAAGCGAGATAGGCCTAAAATACTCGTTGCTTTAACAAGTTCCGTCTTGATTTATTTGGCTTTTATTAATATATGTTTGCCACTACTACATATAACGGAAGGAAATAAAAGGGAAATGTTTTCAATACCATTTCAACAAACAGCTAGATATGTTAAATACTATGGTGACGATCTAACAGCAGAAGAAAAGAATATTATCGATAAAGTACTTGTTATGGAAACATTAGTGGATAGATAT
>JAQVZV010000050.1 GCA_028708005.1 Bacilli bacterium | reverse complement strand
CTTAGAGCATTAAGCTTCTCGCTTATCTTCATAGCTTTTTGATATAATTTAGTTTCTTTATAATTATCATTAGTTATATAATCAAATAAATCATTATCATTATATTCAAACAAGAAACTACGACCAACACTCATGAATGCATACTTAAAATCATTATCGAATTGTTTTCTACTGCAATAATTAATAAGTTTTAAAATGCTTTTAACAACAAGAATATCAGAGGTTGTAGCAATCGAATCCTCCTTATGAATAATAATTGGTATTTTCATATAAGTAAATATTTTCTTATATAAATCAAAATAATTAGACCTATCTAAAAGAATTGCAAAATCACTATAAGTTACAGTTCTTAATATCCCTTTATCTTTATCCATAACTTGATAATGATTATCTATTTTATTTCTTATATCATTAGCGATTAAAAATATCTCTAACTCCTCTTTTTTAAAACCTAAATCTTTATCATAAGTATAATTATATATTTCTAAATTATTATTTTGATCAGTCTTTCCTTCATTAAGATAAAGCATATTCCCACTTTCAAGACGATGCTCTTTTTTATAATCAGCTCCTCCTAAAGTAAGATCCATTAGACTATCAAAAATAAGATTTATATTGTTTAATACTTCACTACGAGATCTAAAGTTCTTATTTAAATCAATCTTTATACCCTCATCACTATGTTTATATCTTTCATATTTATGCATAAAGATATTAGGGTTAGCATTTCTAAAACGATAAATAGATTGCTTAATATCGCCTACCATATAAACATTATTATTACTAATTAAAGATACAAATCCTTCTTGTAAATCATTAGTATCTTGATATTCATCTACTAAAATTTCATGGAATGTATTTTTCAATTCATTTTTAATATTATCATTTTCTTTAATTAATTTAATTGACAGATTAGCAATATCATTAAATTCATAAACATTCTTACAATCCTTATATTTTTTTAAGCGTTTATCAAATTCTTTAATAATATAAATAATGATATCGATATATTCTTTTGTTTTAATAATACTATCTTTTAATTCTAAATCGTTGTCCCATAAACACATATCATTAATCTCTTTAATAATATCTTTAATATTATCACGATATGCTTTGACAATATCATCAGTATTGTTTGGTAATCTTGGAAAATTAATGTTTAAGTTACTTTTATATTCATTATAATTACTACTATTTAATAATGGACTAAGTGATGTTTCTAATTTATCATAATAATCACTTTCAACATAAAACGAAATCTTATCAAGTAATTGTTCTATACTATTACATCTATCTTGAATAACCTTAATAAAATCTTTAATATCAGTTTCAATCTTTAAGTCATTAAAGAAAACACTTATATACGTATCTAAATAGATATCACGATCATATTTCATATCTAACTTATCATTAATCTTTAAGATATATTCTTTAATACTTCGATCATCTTTAACACAAAAATCACTAATAAGTTTTAGATAATATGGATTTTCCTGCATATATAACTCATCAAAAATATTATCAATTATTGCCTTTTTTTCCATTTTTAAAAGAGCACTATCACAGATAGCAACATTAGAAGATATATTCAAAAGATAATGATATTTCTTGACAACTGATAAAGCGAAACTATCAAAGGTTGTAATATATGAAGAATCTAAGAGTGATAACTGTTCTTTTAATGATTCATCTCCTATTAAAGATTTTCTTATTCTCTCTTTCATTTCATGAGCCGCGGCTTTAGTAAAAGTTAAGACCAATAACTTATTTATATTGACACCTTGTTTTAGTTTTCTAATAACCCGTTCTGTTAAAACAGCTGTTTTACCACTACCTGCCCCAGCACTGACAATTATATTAGTACCTTCTTTTCTAATCGCATCTAGTTGTTCTTTAGTCCATTGTCTACTCATTATTTTCACCTCCTAAAAAGTCAGTATTGCAATACTCTTTTAAGGTGATAACATCCTTATCTCTTATATAACACATATCTTTAAATTTACAGTATTGACAAGATACATTAACATGACCTAATCGCTTAGGATTAATATCAAACTTACCATTAATAATGTTAGAGGCAGACTCTTTAATTTTGTTATCAACTAAAGTAATTAATTGATCAATTTGTTGTTCATTAATAACTTTACTAAACGAATAAAAACCTTTATTACTAACCTTCATACTTTTAATAACTTGACTATCACAATAACTAGTATCAAATTGAGATATTAAATCTGCTTGGTCAATCGAATAACCTCTTAGTTTTAAAGCATCACGTTTCTTTTCATCATAGCTTTTTTTACCATCATTAGTTGTTTCATTATGAAGAATCTCTTGGAGATAGAAACCAACAAATGTTGGGTTATTAAACTTATGACTATTCTTTACTAAATAAAGATATACCGGTAATTGTAAATTAAGCCCATGAATAGTATTGTTGAGATTTAAATCAGTACTACCAGTTTTATAATCAATTAATGCAACTAAAGTATTGTCCCCTTCTTTATACATTATCTTATCTATAATGCCACTGAAGACAGTATCAATCTTATTAGGTAAATTAACATATATTTTCTCTTCATATAAAGCTTTATCAATCGTTGATAAGTCATTATAAGTATTGATCGTTTTAATAACAAATTGCAGTTCATCTTTTTGTTTTTCTAAAAAGAATAATTCCTTATTACTAAATACTTTATCCTTTAGAAAGTCTGACCAAATTTTATCAAAATCGAAATCAGGAAGAAAAGATGCTGCTAAAACATGATGAAATAAGTTACCAATTGTTAAATGAAAAGCTTCTTCGTCAGTTTTAAATTGGATAACATTATTTATATAATATTTAAAAGCACACTTAAAATAATTATCAATTGATGAATATGACAATCTTAGTTTAGGACTTAAATAATTAACTAAGGCATGATTATCTATTCCAGTAAAAGAATTATCATAACTTTTATATAAAATATCTTGATAATTATAATATAAAATGTCTATATCTTCTGTTAACTCATCATATTTAACTAATTTATCCAGCTTTTTAGATAACTTAATTTTATCTTGAATAACTGAATAAGATTTAGTTATATCTAACTTGAAATTAATAATTGGTGTTATATCTAATTCAGCAATTAAACTTGAAGGGTAATACTCATCTGTCCTTGTCTTTAGTTTATAAGTGATAATAACATGCGATAAATTGTTTATGACATCTAAACATACTTGTCTTTCAATAATGTTTCTTTCAGATGATGTTTCAATATCAAGAAAGTGTCTTACATCATCAGTGATATATTCTTCATCTTTATAAATTACAGGCATTGATCCTTGATTAAAGCCTAAAATAAAGACATAAATACTATCATCTATGATATTATCTTTCAATTCAATTACTTCAACAGCATTACTCTTTATAACTGGGGTTATATATGTTTGTTTGAAATCATTTATAAGGAGATCTATAATATTATCTTCTTTATTAAACCAAAGATAATTATTACAAATATTTACTAATTTATTATAGATATCTAAGTTATATTGATTTGTTAAATCATATAATTCTGTTATTTGGTTTAAACTATCTTTTAAATCGTTTGTTTCTTTAAAGATATCAATAAATGATAAAACAATATTAGTCCCATATAAACTAATGTTTTCAATTAAATTTAAAGGAATATTATAAAATGAAAAGATCCGTTTCAAAGGGATAATATATTCTTCCGTTATATTACCTAATTTTATATGGTTAATATCAATGCCTTGGGTTATAAGTTCACATATTGAATATGCGGCGAAATTAATTTCATCTTCAATATCATTAAATTCATATAGCTTAATATCATTGGCTTTTATTTTCTTATTTTCTATAACTTTAACTTCTGTATATTGAGATATGATATCTAATAATCTTTGAAAGAATTTATCTATGTAATTATAACCATAAACAACTACTTTATTATGCTTTAAATTGTTTATAAAAAGATTATCTATTATTAATTGATTATTATTGATTAAGTCATCTTTCATTTCTAATAAAGTGTTTAACTTATTTGAATCATAATTATGCTTATCAATATAATACATATTTTTTAGATACATTAATGCAACATTGACTCTTAAATTATATTTATTCATTAAATAATATATTGTTTTGCGATCATAATCAAATAATAATTTTCTTTTTAATTCCTCTTTAGTAAAACTCTTAATATTAAATAATTTATCATTTTCAATTAATAGTTTCTTCTTTACATTAGTTGGTGTTATTAAAATTGTTTGATGATCAATAAAATTTAGGATATCCATGTTACATCACCACCTTACACAGCATATATTTAATTATATTAATTAGTTGTCACTATATCATTATATATTTCATTAATTAGTTTCACAGACATATCATATCTTTCAGTCCTATTTAATTTAGAATTATGACATACATTAGTCATTATTAAAATAATGATGTTTTTTTCAAAATCTATTAAGAAAATAGGGCCTGTGTACCCACTAAAAACAATGGTTTTAGGACTTGCCTTTAAAGGTATATCATTCCTTTTACTAATTGGATTTAGGTATCTGGTACCACTATAATTATATGTTTTAGGGATCATCAAAGCTAATTCTTCTTTATCATTATAGTTCTTTGCTAGGTGAAGAAATAATTCGTTTAGATTTAGATTAAGATCTGGTATAGTAATATCTTTTGATTGAGCGAAATTATAAAGTATTTGCTTTATTTCTGTATCAATATCATCATGCATTAACATTCTTTTAATTGATTCACTCTTTAACAATTTTTCTTTATTATCGATGAAACTAATTAATACTTCCATTAAATCATCGGAGGTTGTAAAAATACCAGCATGTCCAACTTGAATGCCAAAACTTGAAGCCGTTCTAGCTTTCGGATCATGAGCAGTACCCGGATATACATTATCTATTATTTTACCATTCACAAGTTCATAATTATTTGATACAGCCATACTCTTATCTTTAACCGTAAATGATGTGTTTTTTAAATTGAGGGCTTTTACAATCTCGTTATCCAAAATTTCAGCATATGGCAAATCATAAATTTTTTCTAATAGAATTGATAATATCATATAATGAGAATCAACATACGTCCTCACTCTACTCTTAACTTTAGAATTAAACAGCATATTGTAAAATTCTTCTTTACTTGATGCTTTACCTAGATAACCATCAGTCCATAATTCAATCCTATGTGAGATTAAATCTAGAATGGTAACGTCTCTTAAATTAATAAATCTATTGTCTATATCATAAATGATATCATTTAAATTTAATAATCCTCGTTCAATCGTCTTATGAGTTATTATGGATGTGAAAAACTTGGTTAATGATGCGATATCAAATATATGATTCTCTGTTAAATTCACTGAATTAGGCAATAATTGTGCCTTGCCAGATACCACAGTATCAATTAATAATTCATTGTCTTTAATGATGCCTTTTTTAATAATGTATCCGGTGCCATGTTTATTTATATATTTATTAAGATCCATTTTTTACCTCTTTCTAATTTATACTATCGTTTTATTATTTTAATATATCTTGATATTAAACTGATATGATTTCTTATTTATTATAACATGTATAGTTTAAGATATAAATAGTATATATTTTTTTAAATATGCCACGCTGTAAAATAAAAAAGGGTCTATGCCCCTTTATATATTCTTCGATATAAACTATGTTTATTCTTCTTCTCCTGGATATAATTCTTTCTCAACAATAGGGAATAATTCTTCTATTAGCCCTTCTTCTACTTCAACATATGTATCTTGTCCATCCTTGTTTTTATCAACCTCAAAAACATAGATTTGACCATCGCTCATTTCTTCATCGTCACAGTCGCATTCTTCATCACAATCACATTCATATT
>JAQVZV010000049.1 GCA_028708005.1 Bacilli bacterium | reverse complement strand
TACTATTGTTAACGTTATACCTTTTGCTTTGTTAACGAGAGATACTAGCTTTTTTTGCGGTGTATCTTGCTTAATAATTTGCCCATCTTTATATTTAGCATCTCCTGATTCAACTGTATCAAAATGTATTGGGATACCGTTATCATTTCCCCATTTTGTAGCAGTGGCTTTGGTATATTTGGTAAAATCGGGGACTAATTTTATGCCTGCTTCATTATAAATTCCTTTTCCGATAACTCTTTGTTGATATTGTTCGTTTATTGAGAAGGAAAAGTTTTTTGTAATAGTAGGTTTTTTAATGCCTAGATTAACCTCCATTGCATCAACCACGTCTTTTAAACTACCTTTATAATATATTTGATTAGATAAACGCTGTTTCATTCCTTCATCATATATCATAGCGCCATATGTTTTTAAATAAAGTCTTTGGAAGCTTAAGATGTCTCCCTGATTTTTAGAATGAGATAAGATGTTTTGGCCAATATTATAGAAAGAAAGTATTTGATTAGTTGACATATTTGTATCCATATTTTTTTCAAGTAAATCTAATATTTTATATAATTTGTTTATATCACGGATTTCCTTTGCTTTATTAGCAATGCCCTTTATGACTAATTGCTGATTTTGTCCACGAGCAAAGTCATCTCTGCTTCCTTCTCTATAAGTAGGACAATACCTTCCCATCATCCTACCAACATCAGAACCATCCTTTGGCTTGTGTCGATTACGCGATAGTGCTAAAGCTTGTTCTCCATTCAATATCCTTTTCCCTTTTTCTACAAACACCGTGTTTTTCCCCCATTGGCGTTTGCTATTTTGTTCACAGAAACTATATGGGACATCAACTTCAATGCCATTTAAAGCATCAACTAACTTTACAACGCCGTTGAAGTTTATTTTAACATAATAATTAATATTAATACCTGTAAAATTTTGGACTGTTTTTATAACACAACTTTCTCCATTCCATCCGGAATGCGTTATTTTATTTTGTTTTTGATTTGCAAAACATGCGATTGGAACGAAAGTGTCTCTTGGAATGCTTAACATTGTTGTATTTAATGTTTTTGGATTAAACGTTATAAGAATAAGTGTATCAGCATTATATGATGAAGGTAAACCTTCGCTTTGATCGTTACCAGATTGTACACCCAAAATCAACATTGTGAACGGTTTACTTATCTTTATTTTTGGCGTGCTAATGATTTCATCAGCTTTTTCCATAGTTTTAGATTTTGATGTTATGGTCTTGGTTTCTTTCTCGATATTTACAAAATGATCTATCGAACTAAAAATAGAGACATAACCACTTGATATAAACATAGCGTCAATATGACCTTCGTATAAATCATTTAACATTGATACAGACTCGTCATATTCAATAAGACTATTCTTGTCAATATTATTTTCTTTAATAATATCTTGACTTATTATATATCCTTCAATGCTGTTGGTGTCACTTATAATTCCTATTTTTTTCTTTTTTAAATCAGCGATGGTATTGATGGCTGATGTTTTCATAACCACAAGAGAGGTGCTATATGTGACTTCTGATTTATTCATCTTATTTATTGATGAAAAAGCCTTGTTAATGTAGTGAGCTCCTATATATTGTGCGCTTGAAAATAATAAAGATATTATTATAAATATAATGACTGACTGTATTTTTCTCCCTTTAATGGTTTTTATACATAGTATGAAAAAGATAACGACAATAATTATAATAATGGTAATAAGACCGGTTCGTATAATATTCTCGATGCCGCTTAATAATAGTATGTTATATATAAGGTAAAGGGAAGTGGTGCATAACAATATAAATGTTGCCATTACTAATCCCTGTATAGTTTTGTTTTTTTCTTTAGTTTTAATTCTTCTAACCATTTCGTAGCCTCCATGCTCTATAATTATAAAACAAAAAAAAGTTTATGACAATAAAATGTTATATAATATTATTATTTACAATAAACGTATATAAATATTTATCTATTCATCGGGTTATCACTAATAATTTTAACAAAATGAAAAAATATCATTATTTCACTTGCAATTCATATAATATGTTTGGTATAATGAAGTACGTGTGACTGCTTAGATGTGCAAGGTTGCTGATACACCAGGTTAAGTTGTTCGACTAATCATGGGGTTCAGGTAATTTGGACGGAGCAAGTCTATACTAGATATAGGCGAAGGGAGGATATTATGGCAAATAAAGTTCGCATCAAGCTAAAAGCTTATGATCACCGAATCTTAGATCAAGCGGCTATAAAGATTGTGGAGTCAGTTAAAAGAACTGGCGGAGATGTTAGTGGTCCTGTACCATTACCAACCGAAATTCAAAAATATACAATCTTAAGAGCTGTTCATAAATATAAAGATTCACGTGAGCAATTCGAAAGAAGGACGCATAAAAGACTTATTGACATCAATAATCCAAGTAAGGAGACGATTGAGGCACTAACTCATATCGATTTACCTAGTGGTGTTGATATTGAAATCAAACTATAATTAAAAATTATTAGGAGGAAAATATATGAAGAAAGGAATCTTAGGCCGCAAAATAGGGATGACTCAAGTATTTACTGAAGAAGGTAAATTAATCCCTGTCACGGTTATTGAAGTGGAACCTAATATCGTAACTCAAATAAAGACTAAACAAACAGATGGTTACGATGCTATTCAATTAGGTTTTGGAACAAAAAGAGAAAAATTAAGTAACAAACCTGAAATGGGTCATGTTGCAAAAGCTAACACAACGCCTAAGCGCTTCTTAAAAGAATTTAAGGGAGTAGATGTTGCTAATTACACATTAGGACAAGAACTTAAAGCCGATACTTTTGAAGCTGGTGAAATCGTTGATGTAACTGGTATTAGCAAAGGTAAAGGTATTCAAGGTGTTATTAAACGCTTTAATCAGTCTAGGGGGCCTATGAGTCACGGCTCACAATACCATCGTGGTGTTGGTTCATTAGGCTCAATGAGACCTATGCGTGTTTTTAAAGGTAAAGGTTTACCAGGACATATGGGAAGTGAAACGGTCACCATTCAAAATCTTGAAATCGTGTCTGTTGATATGGAAAACAATATCATATTGATAAAAGGAAATGTCCCAGGTCCTAAAAAAGGTTTAGTAATAATAAGAACTTCTATTAAGAAGCCAAACCTTAAAAAAGAGGCACCAAAATTAAAGACATATGCAACTGAAGAAGTTACAGATATAGTTGAAGCCGACGAACAAGTAACTGAATCAACTAAGGAAACGGTTGAAGTAACTGACGAAGTCGAAGCTCAAACAAATGAAGAATCATCACAAGAAAGTGACGAACAATAATCACTTTATGGTGGTTAGATTGTGATGAAAGGAGGAGACAAGATGTTAAAGATCGCTCTTTTAAATATAAAAGGTGAAAAAGTTAAAGATATAAAATTAAATGAGAGTATCTTTGGTATTGAACCTAATGATACAGTTATTTATAACGCTATTGTTTTGGCTAGAGCATCATTAAGACAAGGAACACATAAAGTTAAGAACCGTAGTGAAGTTAGTGGTGGTGGTCGTAAGCCATGGAAACAAAAGAAAACAGGTAACGCAAGGCAAGGGTCTATCCGTTCTCCACAATGGAAGGGTGGCGGAGTCGTTTTTGGGCCAACGCCTCGTAGTTACGCAAAACAAATGAATAAAAAGGAACGTCGATTAGCTCTTAAATCAGCATTATCATATAAAGTGACAAATAAGGAATTAGTTGCAATTGATACATTTGTAATTGATACTCCTAAAACTAAGGATATGTTAAACATCATGAATAATCTAAAACTTGATAAGTCAACTTTAATTGTTGCAAATGAGTTAACAGACAATCTAATTTTAGCGTCTCGTAATTTATCTGATGTGAAGGTAATAACCGCTGATGAAGTAAATACATTTGATGTTGTAACTTATGATTATTTAGTTATGACTGAAGACGCAATTAAAGTATTAGAGGAGGTGCTTTCATAATATGAAAAAAGATTTAGATATCATAAAGGCGCCAATAATTACTGAAAAGAGTGCCAATATCACATCTGATGATCGCAAATATGTATTTGAAGTAGATGTGAAGGCTAATAAAACACAAATTAAACAAGCAATCGAAAATATTTTTAAAGTGAAAGTAGAGAGTGTTCATACGATCAATGTTAAACCCAAGAAGAAAAGGGTTGGTCGTTATGCCGGAATGACAAATAAATATAAGAAAGCAATCGTTACTTTAGCTCTAAATAATAAGATCGATCTATAAGGAGGATGCAATATGCCAGTTAAGATTTATAAACCAACAACGCCTGCTAGAAGAGGCATGAGTACCCTTGTTAATAGTGAAATTACAAAGAGTACACCTGAAAAGGGTTTGGTTACAAAATTAAGTAAAAAAGGTGGTCGTAATAATCAAGGAAAAATAACTGTTAGGCATCGTGGCGGAGGCGCTAAGCGCAAATACCGTATTATTGATTTTAAACGTAATAAGTTTGATATTCCTGGTACAGTTACAACTATTGAATACGATCCAAATAGAACGGCTAATATAGCCTTAATAACATATAAAGACGGTGAAAAGAGATATATTATTGCCCCTTTAGATATTAAAGTAGGGGATACAATAATTAGTGGAGAAAATGTTGATATAAAGATTGGTAATTCATTACCAATAATGAATATTCCTGTAGGTAGTATTATTCATAATATAGAGTTACGTCCTGGTAAGGGCGGTGAACTTGCTAGATCGGCAGGTAGTAGTGCACAAATCCTCGGTCGTGAAGGAAAATATGTTCTAATAAGACTTAGAAGCGGTGAAATGCGTAATGTATTAGGAACATGTCGTGCAACTATTGGCGAGGTCGGCAATACTGATTCTGAATTAATTAATATTGGCAAGGCTGGTCGTAGCCGTCACATGGGTATCACATCAGCTGTTCGTGGTTCAGCAATGAATCCTAATGATCACCCACATGGTGGTGGTGAAGGTAAAGCGCCAATCGGACGTAAACAGCCAATGACACCTTGGGGTAAACCGGCTTTAGGATATAAGACACGTAAGAGCAAGAAAACTTCAACGAAGTTAATTGTTAAACGTCGTACTAAATAAGAAAGGGTGAAATAATGGCAAGAAGTTTAAAAAAAGGCCCTTATGTCTTTGATAGATTATTAAAGAGGGTAAAGGACTTAAATGTCACAAATAAAAAAGAAGTTATTAAAACATGGTCACGTCGTTCAACGATTTATCCTGATTTTGTTGGACATACAATTGCAGTTCATAATGGTAGGGAATTCATTCCTGTATATGTAACCGAAGATATGGTTGGTCACAAATTGGGTGAATTTTCACAAACTCGCAAATTCACTGGTCATGGTGGAAATAAATAATTTTTGTATTACTTTGGAAGGAGGCCTACTATGGAAATACGTGCAGTAGCTAGAAATATCAGAATTTCAGCTGACAGAGCTAGGCTTACCATTAATCTTATTCGTGGTAAGAGCGTAATAGAAGCTAGAGATATATTAAAAAACTTAAATAATAAAGCATCAAAAATTATTATAAAAGTATTAGATTCTGCTGTTGCTAATGCGGAAAATAATAATGGTTTGAAAAAAGAAAATTTATACGTTTTAAAATGTCATGTTGACGAAAGTTCAGTTATTAAAAGGGTGATTATTGATTCGAGAGGTCATACAGGCCGCAATGATCATCAAAAGAGCCATATAACAGTTGTTGTGGCTGAAAAACAAGCATAAGGAGGTGTGACTGATGGGTCAAAAAGTTAGCCCAATAGGGCTCAGAGTGGGTATAAATAAAGATTGGCAAGGCAAATGGTATGCTCCTAAAACTGAAGTTGGTACTTTATTAAATAAAGATATCAAAATCCGTAAGTATTTAGAGAAACGATTAAAAGAT
>JAQVZV010000001.1 GCA_028708005.1 Bacilli bacterium | reverse complement strand
TATATCTCGTAAGAAAAGGAAAAAATCAATAGATAAATTAGCAGCAACCTTTATTTTACAAGCATATTTAGATAAAAATAGAAAGGGATATTAAAATGGAAGAAAAGAATATTTTTACTGTTATTGATGATCAAGGGAAAGAGGTAAAATGCGAAGTACTATTTACATTTGACTCAGATGAAACAGGTAAGCATTATATTATTTATACTGATAATTCAACGGATGAAGAAGGTAATACTAAAGTATACGCATCAACTTATGAACCTGACAATGATAAAACCACTTTAGGAGAAATCGAAACTGAAAAAGAGTGGAAAATCATCGAAACAATTCTTGATAGTTTACAAAATAAAGAAGGGGAAGCAGGCGAGCAATAAGCTCGTTTTGATATCATTTAAATATTGTGAAAAGGTTTAGAGATTTCGCTGTTTTTCTCTTTTTTTCCTTAAGTTTTTTCATTATTATTGTAGGCTCATTATTTAATTATTATCTGAGCCCTGTTAGTAATAATATAGAAGAAAAGGAAATCCAAATTAAAGATGGTCACAATATGGATGAAGTAGCGACCACTCTTTATGCTGAAAAGCTAATCAGGAATCCTAAAGTGTTTAAAATATATTTGAAAATCAATAGTATTGATGAGCTGAAAACGGGCTCGTTTATGGTTAAACAAAATATGAGTTCACCAGAAATAATTAAATATTTGTCTGCTGATAAACAATAAAGGAGATGTTTTTATTAATACACATATGAAAGCAATTGAAAAATATGCCGAAGAAAATAACGTACCCATAATGGATAAGAAAGGGTTGAAATTTTTAGTCGATTATATTAAGACTAACAATATTAAATCAATATTGGAAATAGGTAGCGCAATCGGTTATTCAGCTATCAATATGGCTTTATCTGGTCCTAATGTAATAGTTACAACGATTGAGAGGGATGAAGTTAGATATTTAGAAGCATTAAGGAATATCAAGCGTTTTGATTTAGATAAGAGAATTAATCTTATTTTAGGAGATGCGTTAGAGTTAAAACTAGAGGAAAAATATGATTTAATATTTATTGATGCTGCCAAAGGTAAATACATAGATTATTTTCAAAAATATGCACCTAATGTTAAAGAAAATGGTACTATTATCAGTGATAATATTTATTTTCATGGTTTAGTAGAGCAAAATAAGAAAATTGAAAAGAAAAATTTAAGACAATTAGTTGATAAAATTAAAAAGTATATTTTATTTTTAAAAGATAATAAAGAGTTTGAAACCAATTTCTATAAAGTGGGGGATGGTTTAGCCGTTTCTCAAAAAAGGAAAGATGATAATGAAAATATTAGTAATGCCTAATAATTCAGCTGACTTAACCAATTTTAAAGACGCAGACGGCTTTATTATAGGCGCTGAAGGTTTGAGTTGGCTTGTCCCGTTAGAAGTATCAATTTCAAAGTTAGAAGATATAGTTTCTAGGATAAAGCAATTAGGCAAACAAATATTTATAAGTTTAAACAAATTAATGTACAATCATGATATTCCTTTATTAAAGGAATATTTATTAGTTATAGAAAATATCGGTGTAGATGGCATCATATATGATGATTTAGCAGTCCTTAATTTAGTTACTTCATTATCATTAAAAACCCCTCTTGTTTGGTTTGGAATCCATTCTTTTACTAATTATTATTCATCTAATTATTGGTATAAGAAGGGAGTTAAGTATGGTCTCCTTAGTACTGAGGTAACACTAAATCAAATCTTAGAAATCAAAAAACAGACAAACATGTCATTAGTAATGTATGGTTATGGATACTTACCGATGTTTGTTTCAAGTCGGGCCTTATTAACTAGTTATTGCGAGTATATTGGTAAGTATAAAGAAGACAAGGTTTATCATATGTATGAAAAGAATCGTAATGAATCATATCCAACATATGAAGACGATAATGGAACAGTTATTTTAAGTTCGCATATTATTAATGTTATAGATGAAATGCCAGTATTAAATGATAGTATTGATTATTTAGTATTGAGTAGTCTAAATATTCCTGACAGTGATTTTAATAAAGTATTTCAATATTATATTAAGGCGCTTTCTTGTATTAATGATAAAAAAGAACTTAATGAGATTAGCGAAATGGTAACTGAGACTAGTCCGGCTAAAACAGACAAAGGTTTTTTATATAAAGAAACTATTTATAGGGTGAAGAGCAATGACTAAATTTAAGGTATTAAATAAACCGGAGTTGTTGGCTCCGGCTGGTAATCTTGAAAAACTAAAATATGCTATTATATATGGGGCTGATGCTGTATATATTGGTGGACGTAATTATGGACTTAGAGCTAATAATGATAACTTCACAATATCTGAAATAAAAAGTGCTTGTGACTTTGCTCATTCTTATAATGCAAAGGTTTATGTAACAGTTAATATCATTTTTCATAGTAAAGATGTAGAAGGACTCGAGGAGTATTTAATTTCATTAGATGAATGTGGTGTTGATGCTATTATAATATCTGATCCGTTAGTATTAGATTTAGCTAAACGTGTTATTCCAAACATGGAGATACATATAAGCACTCAGCAATCAACAATTAATTACGAAGCTGTTAAGTTTTGGCAAAAAGAAGGAGCTAAAAGAATTGTTCTTGGCCGCGAAGCATCAGGTAATGATATAAGAGAAATTATTGATAAAACAGGAGTGGACGCGGAAGTATTTATTCATGGAGCAATGTGCAGTGGTTACAGTGGACGTTGTGTATTATCAAATTATCTTACGATGAGAGACTCTAATCGTGGTGGTTGTAGTCAAATATGTCGTTGGAGCTTCGCATTACAAGATGAACTTAAAAACGATATTAAAACAAATGTTGATTATGCAATCTCGCCTAAAGATTTATCAATGTTAAAATATATTCCAGATCTTATTGAAATGGGCGTAAAATCATTTAAAATAGAAGGACGTATGAGGTCTATATATTATATAGCAACCATCTTACACACTTACCGTAGGGTAATAGATGAATACTGCAATAATCCTGATAAATATGAATATAATAAAGATTATGAAAAAATACTTTATAGATGTGCTAATCGTGATGCAGTCCCACAATATTTCGTTCATAAACCAGGGGTAGAAGAACAATATTATGCTGGCAGAATTGAACTCTCTAACCAAGATTTCTTAGGTATTGTTTTAGATTATGATGAGAATCTTAAAGAAGTTATAATAGAACAACGAAATTTCTTTACTATTGGAGATGAAGTTGAAATATTTGGGCCTAATATAGACAATTATTCATTTAGAATAGAATATATTAAAGATGAACTCGGAAAGCCGTTAGATGCCGCAAGGCATCCACAACAGATAGTAAGGGTTCCGTTACTAAAAAAAGTAAAGAAAGATGATTTAATGAGAATTAAGATTAACAGTTGACATAATTGTTAATTTATAGTATTCTCTTAGAGATTACTTGTGAGGTGATAAAATGATAAATGAAAAAAGCAAAGAAATATATTTAACAAAAGAAGGATTGGATAAAGTTAGAGAGGAATTGAAAATTCTAAAATCACAAGACCGTCCAGAAATAATTAGAGCTATTAAAGAGGCTCGCGCACTTGGTGATTTGTCAGAAAATGCTGACTATCATGCTGCCCGCGAAGAACAAGCAGTTTTAGAAGCTCGTATTCAAGATTTGGAATCTTTAGTAGAAAACGCTATTATTATTACTAATTCTCAATTTAGTAAGGTAGAAATAGGGGCAACTGTTACTATCAAATATATTGATGATGAGGAAACTGAAGAATATATGATTGTTGGTAGCAAAGAGGCAGATCCATCTGAAAATCGAATATCAAATGAATCTCCTATAGCAACAGCAATTACCGGACATAAAAAAGGTGATGTTGTTACTGTCAACTCGCCTAACGGTAAATATGATATTGAAATAGTTGATATAAAATAAGATTACCTATGGTAATCGTTTTGTTGTAATATAAATTGAGGAGGGAAATATATGAGTAAGCAACAATTTACAGTTAGAATAGAAAAGAAAGAATGGGACAACGCCTTAGATAAATCATTTAAAAAGAATGTTAAAAAGACTAAGGTGGCAGGTTTTAGAGAAGGCAAGGTTCCTCGTGATATTTATGAGAAAAAGATTGGTAAAGAATCTTTATACATGGATGCTATTGATTTTGTGTTACCGGAGGCATATGAGAAACTTATAGCAGATAATAATATAGAACCAGTCGCACGTCCTAATATTGATATCAAAAAAATAGATGATAACGGTATTGAAATACAATTTGAAGTAATAACCAAACCAGAAATCAAAATCAAAAAATATAAGAAACTTGGTTTAAAGAAACCTAGTATTAAGGTTACAAAAGAAGAAGTTGAAAAGGAAATTGAAGAACTTAGAAAGCAGTATGCTGAAATTGCTCTAAAAGAAGATGAAATTGTAATTGGTGATACAGCGGTTATTGATTTCCAAGGATTTAAAGAAGACGTCGCTTTTGAAGGCGGCAGAGGAGAAAATTATCCACTTGAAATTGGCAGCAAAACATTTATTCCTGGTTTTGAGGAACAATTGGTCGGCTTAAAGGCTGGGGATGAAAAAGATATCAACGTTACTTTCCCAAAGGATTATCCTAGTGAGGAATTAAAAGGTAAGGAAGTAGTTTTTAAAGTCAAAATAAATGAAGTTAAAACAAAATTAATTCCAGAACTTAATGATGAATTCTTTAAAGATTTAGATATTGAAGGTGTATCATCAAAAGAAGAATTATATGAATATATGGAGAAAGAAATAATCTCGCATAAAGAAGAGTCTAACCAACAGACTTTTGTTGAACAAATCTTAGAAGAAATAGCTAAAAATGTAGATGTCGAAATACCTGAAGAGATGATTGACGAAGAAATTCATTTTATGTTGAATCAATTAGAACAAAATCTAATGATGCAAGGAATAAAGTTAGATCAATTTATGCAAATGGCTAACACAACACACGAAAAGTTACACGAGGAGTACGAAGAACCAGCACGCAAAAGAATTTTACAATCATTAATAATGAACGAAATAGCTAAATCAGAGAAGATTGAAATAACAGATGCAGAAGTCGATGCTGAGATACCTTTACTAGCCCTTAAATATCAATTAAAAGAAGAAGAAATTAAAGAATTACATGGACTTAAGGATGCTATTAAGAGTGATTTAAAGACAAGAAAGATATTTGATTTGCTAAGAGAAAATAATTGATTAAATAAATAAAAGGACCATAATTATAATGTATAATTACGGTTCTTTTTTGTTGACAAAATAACTCAAATAGATATAATAAAGGGTATTAAAACCAAACAAATATATTTCCTTAGGAGGTGCCTTGATGGTCAATACAACTTTACCAGTAATCCTACTTAGGGGTGTAGTATTATTACCGTATTCAGAAATAAGATTAGAAGTAAATAGTGATATAGATAAAGATACATTTGAATTGGCAGAAAAAATGCATGATAGCAATGTTTTAATTGTTCCACTCACCAATCCTTTAGAAGAATCTGTCAATGTAGCTCAATTGCCTAAAATCGCTATTATGGGTAAGATAAAATTAAAGATGGAACTTCATAACGGAATTACAAGAGCTATAATTGTGGGATTGAATAGGGTATCTGTTCAAGGTTATAGCAATCGCGAAGAAAATCCCAAAATATTAGAAGGGACAGTAGGTAATACTACTCAATTTGCTATTACTCCAAAAGATGAAATAATATTGATGCGTAAATTAATAAAAGAGTTTGAAGATTATATTGAAACTCGTCATGATCTTAGTAATGGAATTATAGCAGAAATGGCAGAAATCAAAAGCATAGCTAAAGCTACAGATATAATTGCAACTTATATACCGGTACCATATGAACGCAAAATAGAATATATGAAGACAGTTAATCCTTACACACGACTTTTAATGCTCTTAGAGGATATTAAAAAAGAAAAACAACTGATAGAATTAGAAGAAAAAATAGATACAGAAGTAAAAAAACAATTAGACGCAACACAAAGGGAGTTTATTTTGCGAGAAAAACTACGTGTAATAAAGGAAGAACTTGGTGATGTAGATTTAAAAGATAATGATATTGACCAAATCAAGAGCAAAATTGATGAGGATAGATATCCTGCTAGAATTATAAATAGAATTAATCAAGAAGTGAAAAAGTATGAATTATTATCTACTAATTCACCAGAAATAAGTACTGTTAGAAACTATATTGATTGGTTGTTGGATCTGCCGTGGAATAAAACGACAGTTGATAATACTAATTTAATTCAAACAAGAAAAGTGTTAGATGCATCACATTACGGTTTAGATAAAGTGAAGGATCGTATAATTGAATTCTTGGCTGTTAGACAAATGAAGCAGGACGTTAAATCACCTATAATATGTCTTGTGGGGCCGCCAGGTGTTGGGAAAACATCTTTAGCGAAAAGTATTGCCAACAGCATGAAACGCAACTTTGTTAAAATATCAGTTGGTGGTGTTAATGATGAAGCTGAAATTATTGGACACAGACGTACTTATATAGGGGCTAATCCTGGGCGTATTATATCAGGCATTAAAAAGGCGGGTAGTTCAAATCCCTTATTCTTAATTGATGAAATAGATAAAATGACAAAGGATTATAAGGGGGACCCTGCTAGTGCTTTATTAGAAGTGCTTGATCAAGAACAAAATCAAACCTTCTATGATAATTACTTGGAGGAAGAATACGATTTATCACAAATATTATTCATCTTAACAGCTAATTATTTATCAAATATCCCAGAGCCTTTAAGAGATCGTTTGGAAGTAATAGAATTATCTGGTTATACTGAATATGAAAAATTAGATATTGTAAAGAAACACATATTACCTAAAGAACTTGAGAATCACGGACTTGGTAAAAGCAGCATCCAAATAAGTGATGAGACAATTAAAAAAATGATTAGTCATTATACTAAAGAAGCTGGTGTAAGGGAGATAGAACGTTTAATTGCGACAATATGTCGCAAGGCTGTAACCGATATTGTCTCAAATGAGAAGAAGAAAAAAAGATACAAGATAGATGTGGAAAATCTAGAATCATATTTAGGAAAGCAAAAGTACTTTTATACTGAAAAAGAAGAAGCTGATAAGATTGGAATAGCTGTTGGTTTAGCATATACCCAATTTGGTGGTGACATCTTACCAATAGAAGTGACTTTCTATAAGGGCAAAGGCAACTTGGTTTTAACAGGTTCGTTAGGTGAGGTCATAAAAGAATCAGCTAATATTGCAATAAGTTATATAAAGAGTCATTATGATGAGTTTGGAATTGATTATAAATTACTTGAGAATAACGATATTCACATACATTTACCAGAAGGCGCTATTCCTAAAGATGGCCCTAGTGCCGGAATAGCATTGACAACTGCATTATTGAGCGCCTTCATGAATAAGCCAATTAATCATAAAGTAGGCATGACAGGCGAAATAACATTGCAAGGGCACGTATTACCGATAGGTGGATTAAAAGAAAAAGCTATGGGAGCTCATCGAAGCGGTTTAGAAAAAATAATTATTCCTAGTAAGAACAAGAGGGATTTAGATGAAATTCCTATGGAAATTAAAGAAGATCTTGAATTCATTTTCGTAAATGAATATAAAGATGTTTGCAGAGCACTTGATTTAAGTAAAGATAATCGTAAATTTTTAGAGTAAATGCAGTTTTTCAATAAAAATATTAGAATATCAGACTTATTTCCGAAAAAGTATAACAAAAACGGAAATAAGTCCTTTAATTTATATAAAAGTTTTAATATCATCGCACGCTAAAATAACAGACTAAAGTCCGTTTTTTAAACTTACTTCCGTTTTGGTACTTTGTTTCTCTGCCAACAAATTGTTTAATTAATTAAACAATTTACTAAATAATTCCTCGTCAAATACTTTAATAAATGCTTCTTTTGAAGTATTTCCATCTAAAGATTTTAATGGTCTATTAAGTAGTGTTTGATTTATGTTTTTAATATCTTTTTTTTGATATTTATCTATTGTTTTTCCCTTTTGGAAAAATAATCTAAGCTGTTTATTAACATTTTCTACATTTGGTTTTTGATTAGATACATATGGATCACAGAAAAATAACTTACATCTTTCTTCACCAGTGGCTTTTGAAAAACAAATCCCATTAATATCTGTAAAGTTAGGATCTCTATCTGTTAAAATAACTGGGATTAATTCTATAAATGCATCGATTCCAATTCTTTCTTCAAGATTGTCAAAAAAAGAAACTACTTTTTCTGAATTTGGACTTTTTATCAAATCTATAATAATAAATTGCAAATTAGGCAACATAAATGATAGAATATTATTGTTATCTGTCTTTATAGACCCAAGGAAATCTAGTTGCCAGACGTAGATTCCTGGATGCTTATGTAAATAAGCCAGATAATCAAGATAAGTATGACCACTCCTGTCAATATTGTTATTTTCGGAGTATTCATACTTTTTATTGTGCTTCCTTTTTTTATAAGTAACTGCATAAGGTAAATCCATTCTTTTAGTAGTTAAATAACCATTATTTACATATCTATATAATGTAGTTATAGATTTATCAATATTATCTTTGTTTTCTATTTTTATTTGATAAAGAGATTTCTTGTTTTCAATACCTTCTTTAATAGTTTCATCTAACTTTTTAAAAGTATCAGAGTCAATATCTAAACCTTTTCTAGAGTTAATTAAATTGACATCAGCTTTCCTTTGTGCGGACTGTGCATCGTATTTATACTTAGTAAATGGACAATTATTATATCTTTTATTACATCCAGAACAAACATAAGGCCACCTATTAACTCTTTTACAATTATTTATATTTAGTCCAACAGTAATAGCAATTCTATTTCTTTTAACTTCTTTTGAAATGCTCGTTGGATCAAAACCTAAAGCTTCACCAATATTTTTTAATTTATAATTATGAGATATTCCTGAGGAAATAACTTTTCTTTGATCTATTGATAAATGTTTCCATTCCTTCATTTTTTTTATCCTCCTTCATGGCAAAGAAACATAAATCTTATTATAACCACACTTATTTCAGTTTTCTACATTAAAACGGAATTCCAAATAAAAACTAACGGTTCCTAAAAAAATGCGTAAATTTTTAGAGTAAATGCAGTTTTTCAATAAAAATATTAGAATATCAGACTTATTTCCGAAAAAGTATAACAAAAACGGAAATAAGTCCTTTAATTTATATAAAAGTTTTAATATCATCGCACGCTAAAATAACAGACTAAAGTCCGTTTTTTAAACTTACTTCCGTTTTGGTACTTTGTTTCTCTGCCAACAAATTGTTTAATTAATTAAACAATTTACTAAATAATTCCTCGTCAAATACTTTAATAAATGCTTCTTTTGAAGTATTTCCATCTAAAGATTTTAATGGTCTATTAAGTAGTGTTTGATTTATGTTTTTAATATCTTTTTTTTGATATTTATCTATTGTTTTTCCCTTTTGGAAAAATAATCTAAGCTGTTTATTAACATTTTCTACATTTGGTTTTTGATTAGATACATATGGATCACAGAAAAATAACTTACATCTTTCTTCACCAGTGGCTTTTGAAAAACAAATCCCATTAATATCTGTAAAGTTAGGATCTCTATCTGTTAAAATAACTGGGATTAATTCTATAAATGCATCGATTCCAATTCTTTCTTCAAGATTGTCAAAAAAAGAAACTACTTTTTCTGAATTTGGACTTTTTATCAAATCTATAATAATAAATTGCAAATTAGGCAACATAAATGATAGAATATTATTGTTATCTGTCTTTATAGACCCAAGGAAATCTAGTTGCCAGACGTAGATTCCTGGATGCTTATGTAAATAAGCCAGATAATCAAGATAAGTATGACCACTCCTGTCAATATTGTTATTTTCGGAGTATTCATACTTTTTATTGTGCTTCCTTTTTTTATAAGTAACTGCATAAGGTAAATCCATTCTTTTAGTAGTTAAATAACCATTATTTACATATCTATATAATGTAGTTATAGATTTATCAATATTATCTTTGTTTTCTATTTTTATTTGATAAAGAGATTTCTTGTTTTCAATACCTTCTTTAATAGTTTCATCTAACTTTTTAAAAGTATCAGAGTCAATATCTAAACCTTTTCTAGAGTTAATTAAATTGACATCAGCTTTCCTTTGTGCGGACTGTGCATCGTATTTATACTTAGTAAATGGACAATTATTATATCTTTTATTACATCCAGAACAAACATAAGGCCACCTATTAACTCTTTTACAATTATTTATATTTAGTCCAACAGTAATAGCAATTCTATTTCTTTTAACTTCTTTTGAAATGCTCGTTGGATCAAAACCTAAAGCTTCACCAATATTTTTTAATTTATAATTATGAGATATTCCTGAGGAAATAACTTTTCTTTGATCTATTGATAAATGTTTCCATTCCTTCATTTTTTTTATCCTCCTTCATGGCAAAGAAACATAAATCTTATTATAACCACACTTATTTCAGTTTTCTACATTAAAACGGAATTCCAAATAAAAACTAACGTTAAGTAAAGATAATTAAAAATGATGTTGTTTTTTCAATTTTATTATGTTATAATCATAACGCAACTATTAAAGTTGCGGTGAAGAGAAGGTTTTGAGCCTACTTAACCTTTTCATATTTGGGGAATTAGCTCAGCTGGCTAGAGCACCTGTTTTGCAAGCAGGGGGTCAAGGGTTCGAATCCCTTATTCTCCACCAGATGTTAGAAAAACAATAGATTGCTTCAATCTCAGAAGCAATCTATTTTTATGTTATATTCATAAATATAAAGATTTATGGACCTTTGTTTTTAAATATTATTATGATATGCTTGTGGTAGCAATATATTTAAATATGTAAACTTAAAGTCGGAGGTAAAGATGAATAGAATTGAAACTACTTTACTACTATTAAGAAAAGACAATCAAGTAATGCTTGCTATGAAAAAGCAAGGATTTGGTGAAGGCAAATTTAATGGTGTTGGTGGTAAATTAGAAGCGGATGAAACACCGGAAATGGCAATGATTAGAGAAACTCAAGAAGAAATATTGGTGACTCCAACAGACTATAGTAAAGTCGGGGTAATGGAGTTTGTAGAATTTTATAAAGGCACCAAAGCAAATGTACTATTTCATTTATTTGTCTCCACTAATTGGATCGGTGAGCCTCAAGAAAGTGAAGAGATGAAACCATATTGGTTTGATTTGGATAAGATACCATATGACCAAATGTTTGAGGATTATAAGTATTGGCTACATTACGCTTTAGAAGGTAAAAAAATAAATGGATTTTTTGAATATGATGAAAACTGGAAGTTGTTATCTCATAAAATAGATGAATTGAAAGTTAAATAGCATATTTATTAAATTAGTATTGTGTTTTCTTTTAAAAGAACTCCCTTTGTCTTGGCACGTGTATAAATTAAAATAACCAACAGTAGTGGTTATTTTTTTATATTCCAGAATCTTAGGGTTTGATTAGATAAATTAAAGATAATACCTGCGATAATCATATAACTTAAAAGACTCGATCCGCCATAACTAATAAAGGGAAGTGTTATTCCTGTAATTGGTAATAGACCTATATTCATACCAATACTTTGGACTTGTTGATATAAGAGCATGCCTGTGATACCTGCAATGATATACTTATTGCTATTTTGATTGCTTTTAAGCCCTATAGTTATTATTTTTAAATCGAAGAAGGTAAGCAACCCAATTAGAAAAGTAGAGCCTATTAAACCGAAGTTACTAGCATATACCGAAAAGATAAAGTCAGTATGTGCTTCAGGGAAATAAATAGGGGTTCCCTTTAATCCAAAACCAAACAGTCCAGAACTACCAATTGCTGTCATAGCATTACCTAATTGCATTCCGTCACCACTTTGCCAATCCAATAGACGATCGACCCTATAGAAGAAGTTTGTCCCAAAGATATTAATAAAAAGGTCGCTTTTAAAGAAATATAGGCTTAGGAAAATGCCTCCGATGGATAATATAATGCTAAAAATGATTACAAACCAGCGATATCGTATACCAGAAATTAATAACATCGTCATTGTTATAAAAAAGTAAATTATTACAATGCCTGTATCAGGCTGAAGAAATGTCAAAACAGATGGGATAGCTGCAATAATAAAAACTTTTATTAATAAATAAAATTCTTCTTTCAAAGTTGGCTTTGAGTTGCTGGTGTTAAATTCATCAATGACTTTTGCTAAGGCGAGGATAAGGAACACTTTCATAAACTCACTAGGTTGGATGGTGGCAATGTTACCAATGGCGAACCAACATCTAGCGTCATTTATGGGGGTTCCTATAAACAATAATAAGACAAGACTTAAAACGCCCGTTCCATAAAGAAACCATGCGTATTTAAGCAAGTAATCCACACCTATATACATAATAAAATATGCGATTGCAAATCCCACTATATACCATAGAGTTTGTTTTAAAGCAATGTTTCCCATGGTGCTGGGAATTATATTTCCAGCACTATAGATGGTCAGGATACTTATGATAAAAAAAAGAATAAGTGGAATGACAATGCCAAGTTCAACTTTATATTTTGAAACACTTTTCATCATATCACCACCATTATAATTATATTATACACCTAATAACTTTTTTCATGTTGCAACTTTTGAAATAATGATGCATAAAATACCTATAGATAAGGGTGTTGATATATGAAAAAAAAGCTGCCTGATCTTTATGTCAATAAAATTGAAAAGAAAATAGTAAACAATGATACGGTATTTTATTCGGCTTTAGAATATAAGACGAAAGAAAGAAATGACTATATTGATATCTCCGAGACGAATACTAAAGATGTTAAAGAAAAGATAGACGAAATGTTTAGTTCTCCTAATTATGTTTATAAAATGAGCACAATTATTACCTTAAAAGATAAATCTATAATACACAAAGATATTATTGGAATGATGAATAACAAACTTATAACGATAGATGAAGAATCAATTGATATTAATGATATAAGAGATATAAGGTTTTAACAAAAAGAGACCACATTTATTTGTGGTCTCTTTATTATAAGCAATCTACGAAAGTATCCTCTAAACATCTAATAATGCAGACACATTTTAGATCGAGTGTAAAGAAAGAGCAAGTTGGTTCAAAGTGTTCCCAACAGCTTATATTCAAATCTGCTCCTCCATCTACTTTTTGTTTTTGTTTTAGGACTCTAAAAGTAGCACAGCAGTCATCAACTTTCTCTACTCTGAATACATCTGAAAAGCAAGTTGTTTGTGTTATTGGGCCTTTAGTAGTTGGCATTATTAAAGGTTCATTTCCGTTATTGCAGCATAAGAATAGTTGAACTGGCCTTGTGTTAAATTCTTCGAAGCAAGTAGGACCAAGTGTTCTGCGATCGCAGATATCTTCGCACTCGTCATGACGAGAAGCTTTCTTTTGAAGAATATTAATAACCTTTAATATATCACTTATGCACTTGCAATCTGTATTATTGTTACACATATATATTCCACCCCTTTATTTATTTTCAATAATAACATATTCGTTGATAATAAAAGAGTGTATATGGAATACCTATATTTTGGTTTTATTTTAGATATATTTATAGTATAATATGAACAGGTGATAAGAATGCAATATATACAATATTTAATTATAGTAGTTGTATTAGTAATAATAGCTTTGGTTGTTATAAAAGCTAATAAGAAAGACTTTCACATTGAAGCTAATAAATTGGTTGAGTATTTAGGTGGCAAAGATAATATTATAAGCATCGAAGTAAATATGTCGAGATTCAAGGTAACACTTAAGGATGTTTCGATCGTCAATAAAGATGCTATTCAACGATTAGGAGCCAAAGGGATTGTGGAGATAGATAATCAATTAAAAATCATTTTAGGAACAGATGGCCATAAGCTAAAGAAGTATATCGACGACTTAAAAAAATAATCATTGATTATTTTTTTGTTTGTGAAAGGATAATATCTGACAAATAATCAAAAAACAAATCAATATCCACCATTATTCATTTAATTAGTTTATTTTTCGACAAAATATTACACTTTAACTATTTATAATGACAATGGGAGGCGAGGGAATGAATATTATAGAAACGTTGTTTTTAAATTCTGTTTTTATATTGTTTCCGTTATTTAGTTATTTTTTATTTGCAACTAGTGAGCATAATTTAAGTGCTAGGGCTAGAAATATCTTGTTTGACTTCGCGCTTTATACGTCTTTATATCTCATTCTTAAATGTGATACACCTCATGTTGCGATTAGAATGATGTTACTGACTGTTCCGCTTTTAATTGCCTATTTAAAAAGCAAGAAACTTGCTATTATAATCTTTTCTTTATGTGTCGGTTTATACTATGTTTATTCATTAAAGATAAATCCAATTTATGTTATTGTTGAATTTTTAATATACTTTATATTTATATATATATTGAAAAGACGAAATGAAAGTAAAATAACAATTATTAGTGTTTTTACAATAATAAAAATAGCATTTATTATTATTGAACCATATAATTTTATCAATAGTCGCTTAGATATGATCAACGAAATTTTTATTTTATCATTATCTTTTTATGTTACTACTCATCTAATTTGTTATTTTATGGATCAAAGTGAAAAAACTATGAATCTTCATATGACGTTGAAAGAATTAGAACATCAGAAACAATTGAGGGATTCCTTGTTCAAAATCACACATGAAATAAAAAACCCTATAGCTGTTTGCAAAGGCTATTTAGATATGTTTGATACTAATAATGATAATCATGTAAAAAAGTATATTCCTATCATTAAACAAGAGATAGAGCGAACTCTAACGCTGATGGAAGATTTTATGATGCTTACTAAATTAAAAGTTGAAAAAAGAGAAATGGATATATCAGTTCTTTTACAAGATGTTTTAGAAATATCAAGTTTAACATTCCAAGGCCGAAAAATAAAATTCGATTGTTCCCTAATTGACGAAGAACAATATATTGAAGGGGATTATAATCGTTTAAAACAAGTCTTTATAAATATTATAAAGAATGCAGTAGAAGCTATTCCATATGATAAAAAGGGGGTAATAAAATTTAACGTTAAAACAACATCTAAATCATTAGTTATAATAATAGCTGATAATGGTATAGGTATGACCAAAGAACAATTAAAAAAGATTGGGGAACCCTTTTTTACAACTAAAAAAAGTGGAACTGGGTTAGGGGTAAAATTCTCTAACGAAATAATCGTAGCCCACGAAGGGCATATCGAATATAAGTCAAAATCCAATGTGGGAACAAGGGTAACCATTTTTTTACCATTAAAAAAATCCTTTTAGTAAGGATTTTTAATATTAATAAAGATATGGATAATATGGCGGGAAGTATGGCGGATAGTATGGTCTGTAATAAGGCGTTAAAGCTGCTCCTGTTACAGCTCCAAGTGTAAAAGGCAAAAAGAAACCACCGCGACCAAACCCGTAGCCAAAGCCGGGCCTTCTGCCAAACATAAAAGGACGTCCTAATCCAAACATTATATCTCTCCTTTCATTTTATTGTATGAGGGAGGGAATTAAAGGTGATTAGTATCACGTTTCTCTTATATTTAACAAGGTTTATTTTTTTACTAATCTATAAAAGTTAAATGATGGTTTATTGAATAACCTAAAGTTCATTGTAGAGGTTCCTAATCCCCCTGAAATGTATAAATCTGTGTTATTGATTTTATAATAAGGATTATAAAATTGTTTCGCGCCTTGCGGCTTTGTTATTGCACCAATAATTGGTAATCTTATTTGACCATTGTGAGAATGCCCTGCCAATACTAAGTTAAAATCATACTTGTCTACTAATTTTATTGTGTCAGGAGTATGGAGTAAAAGTATTTTATATGAGGGATTATTATATGATTCGGTTTCATCTTTATCTTGAATGTTATTTAAATATTGAGTAGCTTTATCTGCGTTGGGTTTTCCAACAATTTCCGATTCAAGCCCAGCGATATAAATTGTTTCATATTTATTACTATAGATGAGATCATAATCATTTGTAAGATTAATAAAGCCGCTGGCTGTAAGAATATTATCAAAATCTTTAAATGCTAAATCATGATTTCCTGCTACTGCATATTTACCAATCGTAGGAGCCAGCTGTTTTAAAGTGTTTATTACTTCCTTTTTTATGCTGGGTGTTAATTTAATATCGCGATCAATCAGATCGCCAGTGAAGAAAATCAGATTGGGATTTATTTCGTTTATTTCATTAACCATGTGTTTTAATTCTTTTTGTTTAATCGTTCTACCATAATGAATGTCTGATAAATGAACAATTTTTAATCCATCAAAACTAGTAGGCAGATTATCGTTAACTACTTTATATTCCTTTATTATTAGCCCAGATGTGCTTATATATCGAGACCATAGTAGGATTAAGGTTAGAATTGTTAATGTAATGATTATGATTTTATATTTTTTCTTTAAACGGTACTTCCTTTTCATTTTAACCTCCTAAAAACAATAGAATTTGAACAATCGTAATAAAATTATGGAATGAATGTAAGCATATTGGTGTGAGCAAATTATTTGTCTTAGTATAGGCATAAGCAAAAGCTATTCCTAATGCTGAATAAGGAATAATATATAACCAACTATAGATTGAGGTTGCAACGCCAATGACATGAAATGTTCCAAATAACAATCCACTAAAGATAACGAACAAGGTTTTGTTTTTAAAAATATCAAAGAGTGTCTTTCTAAATATTAATTCTTCAATCAATGGAGCATTAATAACCGAAGATAGAAATATAATATAAGGACTTAATTTTAAAGCTTCTCTAACTGCCTGTTCATTTTCTGGCATAGATATAGGAGATAATGAACTAATTATAATATTAGAAACAATCATCATCAAAAGTCCGATAATCCAATAATTAAAGCCTAATTTTAAATATTTACGACCATTTTTTTTAAAATCATCAAGATAATTTTTGAAGTCCTCTCGATATATATAAATAAGTGATATACCAAATAAGAGAACGCCAACTATTTCAATATTTAAGATAGAAAAAGGTATATATATGAAGAACGTATAAATAAAGTAATAGAGGATAATTAATGTTGATTTAACTTTTTTGTTCATTTTTACCTCCTATTATAGATATATTATAGCAAATTTAACTTAATAGTTGTTGAAAAATATACAAAAAAATTAATTATATGATATAATGTATTGGACAGGAAGGGTGAGACATCTCACTCTTTAAAATTAAGGAGAATATTATGGAAATTGAAAGTATTATTAAACGTTTGATTGAGGAGCATTTAGCAGAAATTAATATTAAGATTGATACTATTACATATCAAAAGGAAGAGAATACTAATGTTTTAAGAATTATAATTGATAAAGATCCTTATATTAATGTAGATGATTGTGTAGCAGCTACTAATATTATTAGTCCCATTATTGATAAAGAAGATATTATTAACGATACATATGTTTTGGATGTGTGTTCAAAAACCAAAGGAGGCGATAAATAATGGACAAAGGCGCATTTATAAAGGCAGTTGATCACATCGCTGCCGAGAAGAACATTTCTAAAGATATTGTTTTTGAAGCTATGGAGTTAGCATTAGCGACTGCATATAAGAAAAATTTTAATGCACTTACTAATGTAAGAGTAGACTTGGATAGGAAAACGGGTGATATTAAGGTTCATTCTATTTTAACAGTTGTCGATAAGATAGAAGACGATAATCAAGTAGAGGAACCTATAATGGAGGACGTAGCTCCTACCGATGAGACTATTTCTGTAGAAGATGAAAATGAAAAGGAAAAAGTTCCGGCTAAGAGTATTGTTAAAATTACTTTGGAAGATGCTAGGAAAAAAGTTCCTAATATTCAAGTTGGTGAAACGATTGAAGAGGAGGTTACTCCTAAAGATTTTGGAAGAGTTGCAGCTTCAACAGCAAAACAAGTTATTATGCAAAAAATTAGAGAAGCCGAACGTGTTAGCATTATGGATGAGTTTGAAGGTAAACAAGATGAGTTAGTAGTAGGTATTGCGTCAAGAGAAGATGCTTTAAATTACTACATTGATTTAGGCCGTACTCATGGTATTTTACCTAAAAAGGAAATTATACCTGGGGAAACCGTAATAATGGGCAATTCATTAAAAGTATATATAACTAAAGTTGAAAATACTCCTAAGGGACCAAAGGTTTTATTATCAAGAACTCATTATGGTTTTGTTAAACGTTTATTAGAACTTGAAATCCCAGAATTACATGATGGACATGTTGTTCTTTATAGTATAGCTAGGGAAGCTGGCGTTAGGAGTAAAATAGCAGTTTATTCTGAAAATAGAAAAATTGATGCTATTGGATCATGTATTGGTGAACACGGCGAGAGGATTGAAAGGATTTTAAAGGAATTGAAGGGTGAAAAGATTGATTTAATTCAATATGATAAAGACCCAGCAATTTTTATTAAGAATGCTTTAAGTCCAGCACGTAATATAGATGTTTATATAACTGATGAGAAACGAAAAGAAGCGATTGTTGTAGCTGAAGGGGATAATCTTTCTTTAGCAATTGGTCGCAAGGGTCAAAATGTTCGTTTAGCAACCAAATTAACTCATTATAATATAAATATTAAGACACTAGAAGATATGGCTAATGAAGGGATAAATATCAAAACTGAAGGGGATGAGTAAGTTTAATGGTGAAAAAAGTACCACTTAGGACATGTGTTGTAACTAAAGAAAAATGCTCTAAAGGTGAACTTATAAGGATCGTCAAAGATAATACAGGGAATATATTTATTGATGAAACTGGCAAAGCAAACGGAAGAGGTGCATATCTTAAAAGAGATATGGATGTTATAAAAAGGGCAAGAATAGAAAAACAATTAGATCATCATTTAGAAGCATCTATCCCGAGTAGTGTATATGATGAATTAGAAAATATTATTAGTAAATAAAATATACGAAAGAGGTGAACGAATATGATGAGTGTTTTAGATTACGCAAATGATATTGGTAAAAATGTAAATATCGTACTTAAAAAATGTATGGAATTAGAAATACCTGTAGAAAACGAAAATGATCTACTTGAAGAAGAACATATTATCGCTTTAGATAATATATTTGAAAATGCAGTGGTAGAGTTTGAACCTTTCGAGGAAGAAATTGATGATGAAAAAATAGAGGAAATCATTTCGAAAGTCAACCTAAAAGTAGATGACACTATAAAGATTCAGAAATTGAAAAAGAAAAGCAATACTACGAGTGATGATTTTGCAAATAAACGTAAGCAAATGTATAAACATAAAGAAAAACTAATATCTAATAAAGCTGACCAAGATGATAATATTGTTATATATAAAGAGGGGATGACAGTTAGCGACTTAGCATCAGCGCTTGATGTAGATGGTATTAATTTAATCAAGAAATTAATGACTCTAGGCGTTATGCTTAGTCTTAATCAGTCAATATCGTTTGATGAGGCATCAGTTGCCGTATTAGATTATGGAAAAGATTTAAAAAGGGAAGAGACACAAGATGAAGTTAATTTTGAAAATCTAGAAATAACTGATGCTGAAGAAGATTTAACACCTAGACCTCCAGTTGTAACGGTCATGGGCCATGTTGACCATGGCAAAACTACTCTTTTAGATACTATTAGAAAAACCAGTGTTGTTAGTGATGAAGCGGGTGGGATAACGCAACATATTGGAGCTTATCAAGTTTCATATGAGGGTCAAAAAATAACTTTTATTGATACTCCGGGGCACTCAGCTTTTACCGAGATGCGTGCTAGAGGTGCTAGTATAACTGATATTGTTATTATCGTTGTTGCTGCTGATGATGGTGTTATGCCTCAAACCAAAGAAGCGATTGATCATGCTAAAGCAGCTAAAGTCCCAATCATTGTAGCTATTAACAAAATGGATAAGCCAGGTATAAATCCGGAAAAAGTTATGACTGAAATGGCAGCTTGTGGTCTTACCCCAGAAGAATGGGGAGGCGATACCTTATTTGTAAAAGTATCGGCAGCTACTGGTGATGGTATTGACAAACTATTAGAAAACATTCTTTTAATCGCTGAAATGCAATCGCTAAAAGCCAATCCTAATCGATATGCACTTGGTTCTGTAATTGAAGCAAGACTTGATAAAAGTGTCGGGCCAATGGTGACTTTACTTATTCAAAATGGCACCTTAAGAATAGGTGATCCAATTGTAGTAGGAACATCATATGGGAAAGTTAGGACTTTGAAAAATGATAATGATGAGGAAATTTTAGAAGCCCTACCATCAATGCCAGTATCAGTTACCGGAATAAATGATATTCCAACAGCAGGCGACAAGTTTATGGCTTTTGAAAGTGAAAAACAAGCCCGCTCTATCGCTGAAGCTCGCCAAACGGCAGTTAAACAAAAAACTCGTGTTATGGGGGAACCGTTATCATTAGAAGCTTTATTTTCTAAGATACAAGAAGGAATAAAGGAGATTAATATCATTGTAAAAGCTGACGTTAAGGGAAGCGAAGAAGCGGTTAGAAATGCTTTGCAAAAGGTTGAAGTTGAAGGCGTTAACATAAATATAATAAGGAGTGGTACGGGTACTATAACAGAAAGTGATGTTGTTTTAGCTAATGCATCTAATGCTATTATTATAGGTTTTAATGTCAGACCAAATACTACAACTGTGGAAACAGCTAAAGAGTACTCTGTTGATATCAAATTATATAATGTTATATATAAAGCAGTTGAGGAATTAGAAGCTGCTATGAAAGGTTTATTAGATCCTACATATGAAGAGAAAACTTTGGGACAGGCAGAAGTTAGAAAATTATTCAAATTTTCTAAAACAGGCACGATTGCAGGTTGCTATATATTAAGTGGTCTTATTAAGAATGATTCCAAAGCTCGTATTATAAGAGATGGTATTGTAATATATGATGGTAATATAAGTAGTCTTCAAAGAGAAAAGAATGTTGTTAAGGAAGTCAAAAGTGGTTTTGAATGTGGTATTACGATTGAACACTATGATGATTTAAAAGAACAAGATATTATTGAAGCTTATGAGTTAGTGGAAGTGAAAAAATAATATGAATACAATTAGAATCAAGAGGATTGCAAGCAGTCTTCAAAATGAAATTAGTGATATCATTGCCAATGAAATAAGAGATCAAGATTTAAAAATGGTTACTGTGACAGATGTTCAATTAGCTAATGATTTGAGTTATGCCAAAGTATATGTTACCAATATCTTTGATGATAAGAAGGAGAAGATAATTGAAGATTTAAATAATGCCAAAGGTTTTATCAAAGGAGAATTAGGTAGAAGACGCTTTGAGATTAGAACAATGCCCGATTTGGTGTTTATTTATGATGAATCAATTGCATATGCAGATAATATAGAAAGAATTATCAAAAATATTAATAATGAATAATGGATGGAATATAATCTATCCATTATTTTATGTTATGATAATGTTGGTGATATAGATGAATGGAATTATTGTCGTTGATAAGCCTAAAGGAATAACAAGTAGGGATGTTGTGAATGAGGTTAGCCGTATTATAGGCATAAAACGCGTAGGTCACACCGGGACTCTCGATCCTTTAGCTACAGGTGTTTTAGTACTTTGTATAGGTAAGGCTACTAAAATAAGCGATCTTATCACAAATTATAATAAGGAGTATATAGCAGAGGTTACAGTTGGAATAGGAACTGATACCCTTGATATAGATGGAACTGTTTTGAAGGAAGTTAATGATGTAGATATATCTAAAGGACAGGTTTTAACTGTATTAAAGGGTTTTATAGGTATTTATAATCAAGAAGTTCCCAAATATAGTGCTGTCAAAGTGAGCGGGCGCAAGCTCTATGACTATGCTAGAAATAATATAACAATTGAATTGCCCAAAAGAGAAGTAGAAATATATGATTTATCTTTGATAGGAGACTTAGAAGATATTGGTGGCAAAATTATCTTTAAGATTAAGTGTTCTGTATCAAAGGGGACATACATACGTAGTTTAATTAGGGATATAGGTTTAAAATTGGGTTATCCTACATGTATGTCTGATTTGAGGAGAACTAAACAAGGATATTTTACAATAAATGATTGTTATTCATTGGATAATGTTGCTAAAGGTGATTATAAGTTATTAACATTAGATGAGGCGTTACCAAATTTAAAAAGTATTTCTGTTGATAAGGATTTAGAAAAAAATATAAGGAATGGATCTATTATTGAGAAAACATTAGATGACAATATGATAAAGATAATTAATCCCGATGGTGAGTTAATAGCAATTTATCAGACTTATAATAAGGATGTAACAAAAGCAAAGCCATATAAGATGCTGATATAAAATGTTATAAATAATTATACTCAAACCCCTTGATTTATCATAAGATATAGGGTATATTATTATTGCTACCTAATCTTGGTAATTGATAACTCCGTCGTTTACTAGGATTGAGGTGTATATTAAAAGTTAGGAGGAATAAAATGGCTTTAAGGAAAGATGACAAGCAAGAGTTAGTTAAGAAATTTGCACGTGATGAGAATGATACCGGTTCAGTTGAAGTTCAAGTAGCAATTTTAACAAAAGAAATTGAACAACTTACAGAACATTTAAAAGAACATAAACATGATTTTCATTCTAAAAGAGGCTTGTTGATAAAAGTTGGTAAACGTCGTAGTTTACTAAATTATTTAGTTAAACATGATGTAAAGAGATATCGTGAATTAATTAAAAAATTGAATTTAAGAAAGTAGGCACTATTTTGAGTGTCTTTTCTTTTAGAGGGAGGTTAATATGGATAAGAAAGAATTTAAGTTTAATTTTAGAGGAAGAGAAATAATCGTTGAACATGGTGAGTTTGCTAAACAGGCTCATGGGTCAGTATTAGTTAGATATGGTGATACAGCTGTTTTAACGGTAACTGTTGCTTCAAAAACGGCATCTGAAGGTGACTTTTTTCCACTAATGGTAATTTATCAAGAAAGGCAATATTCGGTTGGTAAAATACCTGGTGGATTTATCAAAAGAGAAGGAAGGCCAACAGAAAATGCAACGTTAGCGGCTCGTTTAATCGATAGACCTATTAGACCATTATTTGCAGAAGGTTTTAGGAACGAAGTACAAGTAATTAATACTGTTCTTTCGGTTGATCAAGATAATTCGCCAGAGATGACAGCTTTGTTTGGTTCTTCGCTAGCGTTAGCTATAAGCAAGATACCATATGAAGAACCTGTAGCAGGTGTTGTAGTAGGTAGAGTTGATGGTGATTTTATTATCAATCCAACAGCTGAGCAAATGGAAAAAAGCGAATTGGTGTTAACTATTTCAGGTACAGCAACAGCTATTAATATGGTAGAGGCAGGCAGTAAAGAAGTATCAGAGAGCGTTATGTTAGAAGCTATGTTATTTGGACACGAGGCTATAAAAGAATTAGTGGCTTTCCAAAAGCAAATTATAGATGAAATTGGCGTTCCAAAGATGGAGTTTGAAGTTTCAACTATTGATGAAGGTTTAAAAGAAGAAATAAACAAAATAGCTAAAGATAAAATGATTGCATGTATTCAGATAAAAGATAAAATAGGAAGATATGATGCAATTGATGAGTTAAAAGAAGAAATAGTTAAATTATATGAAGAAAAACATAATGATGATGAAAATAAAAATCGAATAATTAGTAATGTAAAGAGTATTCTTGATGAAATTGAATGGTTAGAAGTAAGGCGTTTAATAACGGAAGATAAGATAAGACCTGATGGTAGAGGTATTAATGAAATTAGGCCTTTACATGGGGCGGTTGACATTTTAGCAAGAACTCATGGTTCGGCAATGTTTACTAGGGGTCAGACACAAGCATTAAGTGTTACCACATTAGGTGCTATTGGAGAACATCAAATATTAGATGGCCTTGGTGTTGAAGATGGTAAAAGATTTATGCTTCATTATAACTTCCCTCAATTTAGTGTGGGTGAAACAGGGCGTTATGGTGCGCCCGGTCGAAGGGAAATTGGCCATGGTGCTTTAGGCGAGCGAGCTTTACTACAAGTTATACCAAGTGAAGAAGAGTTTCCATATACGATTAGAGTTGTATCTGAAATATTAGAAAGTAATGGTTCTTCTAGTCAAGCTAGTATATGTGCCGGCTGTATGTCACTGATGGCAGCGGGTGTTCCTATTAAAGCTCCAGTAGCAGGCATTGCTATGGGATTAATCAGTGATGGTGACGATTATACTATTTTGACTGATATTCAAGGTATGGAAGATCATATGGGAGATATGGATTTCAAAGTGGCGGGTACTAAAGATGGTATATGTGCTCTTCAAATGGATATCAAAATAAAAGGAATTAACAAAAAAATCTTGAAAGAAGCTTTAGAACAAGCTCGTATTGCAAGATTACAAATTTTAGATGTTATGGAAAGTGTTATTGACTCTCCTCGTAAAGAACTTAGTCCTTATGCGCCAAAGATTAAACAAATTAAAATTAGTCCGGCTAAGATCAAAGATGTTATTGGTCGTGGTGGTGAGACGATTACTAAGATTATAGAAGATTGTGGAGATGTAAAAATTGATATTGAAGATGATGGTAGAGTTATCGTATATCACAATGATTATGCCATGATAGATAAAGCAATAAGTATTATTGAAGATATTGCTAGAGAAATAGAAGAAGGCAAAATATATACAGGGAAAGTTGTTAAGATTGAAGATTTTGGATGTTTTGTAGAGTTGTGGCCTGGTTGTGAAGGACTAGTTCATATATCACAATTAGCAAATGAAAGAGTTAATAAAACGGAAGATGTTGTTAAACTAGGTGATGAGATTATTGTTAAAGCAGTTGGTTATGATAAAAAAGGAAGATTAAACCTTTCTCGTAAAGAAGCGCTTAATAATGATAATTAAGTAGGTAGTATGG
>JAQVZV010000048.1 GCA_028708005.1 Bacilli bacterium | reverse complement strand
CTGATATAGATGGTGCTAATGAGATTGGTAAAATAATAAATCATCGTTATAAGGTGGTTACACTTGATGGTGAAGTTATTCACGTTGGTGGTTCAATTACTGGTGGTGTGGCCAAAAGAAGTAGTAGTATTATCAAGGAAAGATATGAATTAGAAGATACTAAACGTCAATTAATTATTGTTGAAAATAATATAGGAAATATCGCAACTGATTATAATGATATGGAAATTATGCTTAAAGAGATTGAACTCAAAGATTATAATCAAAAAATCGAAAGAAAAGCTATTGAAGAGAGTATTAATACTAAATCTAATATGCTTAAAGATTTAAGGATAAAGGAAGATGAACTTGATAGTGAACTACATAATTTATCTTCTGTTATTAATAATACCGTTAGTGAAGAAGAACAAAATATAATTGATGCTTATTATAAATCGGTTAGAGAGAAAGATGAACTTGAAAAAGAAATTGCTACTGTAAATAAGAGGGTAGAAATAATTAACGAAACAATTAACGAGATAGAGTCAACTTATAAGAAAAATAATGAGCACTTCTATAAAAAACAAAATCTGCTTAAAGATTTGGAAATTAAAGTAAATCGTTTAGATGTAAAACTTGATATATTATTAAATACTTTAAATGAAGAATATACGATGACTTTTGAGAAAGCTAAAAAGGAATATATTTTAACAATTGATGAGAATGAAGCTCGTAAAAAGGTAAATAGTTTAAAGAATACTATTAAACATTTAGGGATTGTTAATATAGCGGCAATTGATGAATATGAACGAGTAAGTAAGCGTTATGATTTCTTAATTAACCAAAAGAATGATCTTTTTAAAGCTCAAAATACTTTGTTAGATATCATTAAAGAAATGGATATGGTTATGAAAGAAGCGTTTGAAGAAACATTCAAACTAATTGGGAATGAGTTTAAAGTGGTTTTTAAAGAATTATTTGGTGGGGGTGAAGCATATCTAAAATTAACTAATCCTGATGATATGCTAGAGACAGGAATTGATATTGTGGCTTTACCACCAGGTAAGAAATTACAACATATTTCGTTACTTAGTGGTGGTGAAAAGGCACTGACGGCAATATCGCTCTTGTTTGCTATACTTAAAGTTAGACCAGTACCATTTTGTATTCTAGATGAAGTTGAGGCAACATTAGATGAAGTAAATGTTCTTGGTTTTGCAAGATATTTAAGGCGCTTTAAAGAACAAACGCAATTCATTGTTATCACTCATAAAAAGAAGACGATGGAAAACGTTGATGTTTTATATGGTATAACCATGCAAGAATCAGGTGTTAGTAAATTAGTTAGTGTTAAGTTAGAAGAAAAATAATTTAACTAATAAAAAAGATGAAGGTAATTCATCTTTTTTGAAACAATTAAATCATTCTCATGTTATCTTCGTCTTTAAATGGATCATTTGGATCTATTTTATCAACAAATAATATCCCGTTCAAATGGTCGATTTCGTGTTGAACAGCGATAGCTAATTCTTCTCTGGCGCGTAGCTTTTGAGTATTACCTTCCTTATCTTTGTATTCAATCGTTATCCTTGCATATCTTGGAACAATTCCTTCAACCCCTCGGTTAACACTTAAACAACCTTCGCCCCCACCAGCATATATAAGTTCTTCGGAATGACTAATAATTTTAGGATTTATAATAACATATTTATCAAAAACATTCTCATTTCGTTCATGTGCTATTACAAAGTATCTTTTTTTTATTCCTAACTGAATAGCCGCTAATCCCATTCCTGGTCTTAAATTATATTTTTCAGCGACCTCTTCAATTTGACTATTAACTAGATGTTCAAGCATTTCTTCAATCATTGCTCCATCTTCTTTTGTAAGAGGGAATACAACCTCTTCGCTAATTTCGTGTAAACGTTTATTTTTTTCATCTAGTATATCTACTGACTTTATCATTATACCACCTCAAAAAGATATAAATATTTTATCACACTTCAAGTCGTTTAGCAAATAACGAATTGAAGATTGATAAAGAAAATAATTGACATATTGTTATTTTATAGTAAAATAGTAAAACACAAGGATGTGATATTATGTCTATTAAGAAAAATATCCCCAATGTATTGTCGACGATTAGACTGCTTATGGCCTTAGGATTACCTTTTATGTTTTTTTCAACTAGTATAGGAGCGACAACTCTTTATTATTTAGCTGCTAATATAACAGATATAATAGATGGAGCTTTAGCAAGAAAGTGGAAAGTACAATCAAGATATGGCAAAGTAGTAGATCCGCTTGCAGATAAATTACTCAATATAACTGATATTAGTTTAGCATCGTTTTTGGTAAATCCCTTTTTGTTTAGTATATTACTATCAGAAGTTTCAATTGCCACTATTAATTCATGTCGCGCTTTAAATATGATGAAATTTAATAAAATTGATAAATCAAACTTAACATTTAAAGAAAAGTCAAAATTGTTTTTAAAACTAATGGATAAATTCAATGTCGCAAGAATTGGAAGAGTAAAAGCTGTTTGTATAGCATTGGCGGCTGTATTAGGAATGCTAGCACCAACAGTTCCTGAACTTGCTATTCCTTCTTTTATAACTCTAGGTATTGCTATGGCTATGGAGATTCCTGTCATTTCAAAATATGCTGTTGAATATTATGTTGAGAAGGGGCTTTATAAAATGGAATCGTTACTAGACTGTGAAGTTAGTAACAAAGACTTAGATAAATTAAAGCAAGCAAGAAAGATTTTAGAAAAATTTCAAGAACTTGATAGACTCACTGACAAAATAACTGAAGATATTAAAAGAAGCATTGTAAAAATGATAAAACCGTCTAAAAACGAAGTGGAACCGGGCAATATAGATAAACAAAAAGAGGAAATAATAGAAACTGATAATATATTAGAAGAAGATAGTAGCGTAGACCCAAAAGAGTCTGGCAATAATATTCAAGAAGAAAAATTTATATTCAAACCGGAGTCTACTCAATATGAAAATATTAATCCCGAAATAGCTTTTGACTTTGGTGATCAGTCGCTAAGCAGTGCTAGAATTAAAAGGCCATCAAAAGCCAGAAGACAACATAATCGTTCTTAAATATTAAGAATGATTTTTTCGCTTAATCACATGATATAATTATGTATGAAATGTAGGTGATTATATGATAAAAGAAAAACTGGAATTATTACCACACGCTCCAGGGTGTTATCTAATGAAAGATACTAGAAATGTAATTATATATGTTGGTAAAGCTAAAGATTTAAAGAAGCGGGTAACAACATATTTTAATCGAGAACATATAGGTAAAACAAAATTATTGGTTGAGAATATTAATGATTTTGAATATATCGTAACCAGGACTGAAACCGAGGCTTTAATTTTAGAATTAAATCTTATTAAAGAACATAATCCCAAGTATAATATTTTATTAAGAGATGATAAAACATATCCCTACATTGAATTGACTAATGAAAAGTACCCAAGAGTTTTAGTAGTTAGAAATCATCTAAAACGCAAAAAAGGAACTAAATTATTTGGACCTTACCCTAATGCATATGCTGCTAGGAAGATTGTTAATTTATTAAATAGGATGTATCCGTTAAGAAAGTGTCATAGTTTATCAACTGATGAATGTCTTTATTATCATATTAAACAGTGTTTAGGATATTGTATTAATAAGATAGATTCTAAAGTAACAAAAGATATGACTGATGAAATTATAAAATTTTTAAAGGGTGATGAAAAGATTTTGTCAAGACGCATTGAAGAAGAAATGTATAAAGCATCTGATAATCTAAATTATGAGCGCGCGTTAGAAATGAAACACTTGTTAGAAGATGTTAAGATAATATCAAAGCGTCAATTAATTGATTTTAACGATGATATTAATCGTGATGTTTTTGGATATGCTAGTGATGGTAATTATATCGCCATTCAAGTATTTCATATAAGAGGCGGTAAAATAGTAGAACGTGATTCCAACCTCTATCCTCTTATTGATTTGGAAGAAGAAGCGTTGACTTATTATATATGTTCTTTTTATGATGGCAATAATTTAAAACCTAAAGAGGTTTTTGTACCCGATATCATTGACTGTGAGTTGTTGAGTGAGATATTAAGTGTTAAAGTAATCACTCCTCTTAGGGGGAAGAAAAGGGGTGTTTTAAAGATGGCTATGGATAATGCTAGAATAACCCTTAATGAGAAAAAGGAATTAGCTAATCGGGATGAGGAAAGAAGTTATAAGGCGTGTCTTGAATTGGGTAAATTGCTTAATCTTGACAATCTAAGTAGGATAGAAATTTTTGATAATTCCCATCTTTTTGGAACTTTTTCGGTTAGCGGGATGGTAGTATTTATAGATGGGAAACCTTATAAGAATGGTTATCGTAAATACAAAATAACTAGTGATAGGGTAGATGACTATAATTTGATGAAAGAGGTAATTTATAGACGTTATTATCGTGTCTTAATGGATAATTTATCTAGGCCTGATCTAATTATTGTTGATGGTGGTAAGGCTCAAATAAGCGCTGCTAAAGAGGTGCTTAGTATGTTACAACTGGAAATACCTGTTTGTGGTTTGGTCAAAAATACTAAGCATAAAACTAGTTCCTTATTGTATGAAGATAGGGTAATTGATATTAAGCCTCACACACCTGTTTTTCATTTGTTAGAACGTATGCAAAGTGAGGCCCATAATTTTACCATTAGGTATCATAAAAATATTAGAAGTAAAGGTGCTTTAGAAAGCGTTTTAGATAATATAAGTGGTGTTGGTCCAAAACGAAAAAAAGAGCTCTTAAAAAAGTTCGGCTCTTTAAATAAAATAAAAAAGGCAAGCATTGAGGAACTGTATGCTATTCTGCCTAGAAAGGTCGCTTTAGAAGTGAAAAGGTACTTTGAGGAGGCGCAATGATCTCCTTTAATATGTAAATTAATCTTCAAAATCGGGAATGTATTCTAATATATCCCTTGGCTGACAATTTAAATGTTTGCAGATGGAGTTTAATAAATCCAATCTAATTGATTTGATTTTGCCTCTTTTTAAAAGAGACATATTGACTTGATTGATATTTACTTTACACGCTAATTCTTTGGAAGAAATCTTTCTATCCGCGAGCATGCGGTCTAATCTCACAACTATCATAAAAAAACCAACTCCTAGTTAACCAAAATGCTTTACGTAAATAGAATATCAGAATAATTATCGTTTGTCAATAATAAATGAATGACAGACAATAACATGTTGAAAAAACATGTTTTTTTATATAAAAAGTTCTATTCAACTTTTAATAATTGTGATACGATATAGTTGTAAATAATAGACATATGTTTTATCAAAAGTAGGAGGTATTTATATGAGCATAGGTTTGAAAGAAAAGATGAAAGTTGTTAAAAGAGATAATAAGAAAATTGATTTTAATGGCGAAAAGATTGCACTAGCTATTAAGAAAGCATTTGATAGTAGTGATGAATTTGTTGAATTGTATAGTGAAGAAGATGTTAATAAGGTATATTTAGCAGTTCTTGAAAATATTGAAAAAGAATATGCTGATAAACCATTTATTAAAGTTGAACAAATTCAAGATATTATTGAAAAACAGTTAATTAAAAATGGATATCAAGATATATATGAGGCTTTTTCTAAGTATCGAGAAAAAAGAGCCGAATCCAGAAAAATGTTTTTATCCGAGCCTAAACAACATAAATTGATGAAAGCGATTGAGAAATTGAGTCTTAAAGATGCTAGTGAAAATGATTCTAAAAGAGAAAACGCCAATATTGATGGTAATGGCGCGATGGGAATTATGCTTCAATATGGTAGTGCTATTTCAAAGGAATTTGCCAAATCATATTTAATGAGCTATAAGTTTGCTGAAGCTCATGATAATGGACAAATTCATATTCATGATATGGACTTCTTTGCAATGGGGACTACTACATGTACGCAAATAGATTTAGATCATTTATTTGAGAAGGGTGTTAGTACGGGACATGGTCATTTACGTAGTCCGAATAGTATTATGACATATGCAGCTTTAACAGCTATTGCAATTCAAGCGAATCAAAACGATCAACATGGTGGTCAAAGTATTCCGGCTTTTGATT
>JAQVZV010000047.1 GCA_028708005.1 Bacilli bacterium | reverse complement strand
AACCCCATACCATCGATAATACCGCAAGCAATCGCAATAATATTCTTTATTGAGCCACATACTTCAACACCAACAACATCATCACAAGTTCTTATTTTTAAATGCTCATTTTCAAGTGCTTGTTTTATCACCTTTAAAGTCTGTTTATCCTCACTGGCTAATGTTAATCCTATCGGTACATAACTAGCTATATCAACTGCAAAAGAAGGGCCAGAAATAACAGCTAGTTTTTTTGTTTTTATATGTTTTCTTACAACATCTTCTACAAATAAACAAGTATCTTGCTCAATCCCTTTAGATCCTATACAAATGTATTGTTCTTGATAATACTTCTGTAATTCTTTACTAACATCATCTACAGCACCTGCAGGAACCATTATAAGAATAATATCACTACCCTCAACACATTCTTTCATATCAGTTGTATATCCTATATTACTAGGCATAATAACATTAGGCAGTAATTTAGGATTACCATAATTCATAACTAAAAGATCTTTCTCATCTTTAAATTTAGTCCACATCATTATTTGATTATCATTTTGATCAGCCATAAGTGCTAGTGATAAACCATAAGCACCTGTCCCTAAAATAGCAATTTTCATTTATTGTCCTCCTATAATAATTTCTACCATAACAATAAATAGTATACTATTTACCATGTTTTTAGGCAACCACAAACCTCTTAATATTGTCATTGCTATGTACATTATTACAAATAAAAAGAGGTATTACCCCCTTTATAAAACTATTTCTTTTTTTGTAAAAGTTCTTTAATAACTGTATCTTGTTGTTGACAAAATTTATCCTTATCCGCTAATAAAGTTCTTAATTCTTTCAAAAAAAGCTCATATTCGCTATCTTTAAAATAGTGCTTTGCATAGCCATCTATACCAAACTTTTTTGTTAGAACACCATGCGCCCTTTCATACAATTCTTGATCGCTAGCATTTGGGTCTAATTTTCTTCCATAAAAATATGATCTAACCAAACATTGATTAACAGTGTTATTTCTATCAGCAGATGATACTATTTTGCCATATATACTTCGAGGACTAGCGTTGGCAGACGCTCTGTGATCCTCAATTGCCTCTTTTATGATTAATAATTCTTCATCACTGAAGAATTGTTTTAACTTTTCATCTTCATACATTATTTTAGCAGAAATATTCTCATGATTTTTCGCATCAATATGATGGCCTATATCATGATAAGATGCTACAGTGTAAACCATATCAGGTCTCACTTCTAAATTATTTTCATTTATTAATTTAAAACTCCTGTTAATTACATCCATAATATGACTTAAATTATGAGCTTCATCATTTGCACTGTATAAAGGAAATATTTCATTTTCTATGTATTTTTTTAAATCTCTATTATTCATATCCGTACCTCTTGAATTAATTATAACATTAAACATATAAAGATAATAATATATTTTTATTTAGAAAACTAGACGTTAAAAATACAAACTAAAAGCAGGCCATATATTTATTTAGACCTGCTATACATCAATTCATTTATCTATAATAACCTTGAATACGAGGATCACCCATCAATTTTGATCGACTTTTATGTTGAATTTGACAAACACGTTTATGCGAAAGGCCTAATTCATCTCCAATTTCTCTATAAGGCATAACCCCATAATCATTTGCTTCACTTCTCATATTCATAATATAAAGCTCACGCTCTGATAATCTTGATTTAAGTATATCGTTGATATCATCAGTAGTTATTCCTTCGACAACTACAGTCTCGGGATTAAGACTATTAAAATCTTCAACAATATCGATAAGTTCTCCTTGTTCCCCATTAAAATCTAATGGTTCATTTAGTGAAACAACTTCACAACACCTATTCTTAATGTTATATAGTTGCTCGATTGTTATTCCTAAAACATCTGCCAATTCAATACTAGTAGGTTTTCGTCCCCACTTGCTATATAAACTAGCTTCAACTTTTCTCATTTTGGTAATTAAAGAAAGCATATAAGCTGGTTTTCTAATAATGTTACTTTTAGATCTAATAGCACGCATAATAGAACCTCTAATCCAGTTATTTGCATAAGTTGAAAATCTACCCTTATCAGCATCAAAGCGCCCAGCTGCTTTCATAAGCCCCATATTACCTTCTTGAATTAAATCCAAAAAGTCTAATCCATTACAAGCATAATTTTGGGCCACATCTACGACCAACCTTAAATTGCAACATATTAGTCTTCTCTTAGCATTCTCATCTCCCGCTTTTATCGCGTTAGATATTTCTACTTCCTCTTCCTTAGTTAATATCGGATGATCAGCAATTGAAGCAAGATACGCTCTTGTACCATCATCATAGAATGAATTTCCATTCTTTAAATATTCACTTTTTGTTTTCATAATAATTCCCCCCTAAAACATGTTGGCTATTATACAACAAAAAATAGAATATGTAAAGCCCTTAAAATATTACTATTATTTTGATATAGATTATATAAATTATTGTAAAACATGCTTGTAAAATGTTATACTTAATATATAACCATATTTAAAAGGAAGGTGATTGATATGGATAAGTATTTAAAGGAAGCTCTTGAATTAGAATCAAAAAGACAAGAGCAGAATATTGAATTGATCGCTTCTGAAAACTATGTTTCAAAAGCAATAAGAGACTTACAAGGAAGTATATTAACTAATAAATATGCTGAGGGTTATTCTGGAAAAAGGTATTATGGTGGATGTGAATACATTGATATTTTCGAATTAAAAGCCATTGAATATGTTACTAAGCTATTTAATTGTAAATATGCTAATGTACAGCCACATTCAGGTAGCAGTGCTAATATGGCTGTTTATAAAGCTTTATTGAATATTGGTGATAAAGTATTAGGTATGTCTTTAAATGATGGTGGGCATTTAACACATGGACATCCTATTAATTTTAGTGGTCTTGATTATGAAATCATTTCTTACAGTGTTGACAAAGAAACAGAAGAAATTGATTATGATGAATTAGAACGTATGGCAATTGAAGAAAAACCCAAAATGATTATAGCGGGTGCTAGTGCCTATTCAAGGATTATAGATTTTATAAAATTTAGAGAAATTGCCGATAAATGTGGTGCCTATTTAATGGTTGATATGGCCCATATAGCAGGTCTAGTAGCAGCTAATCTACATCCTAGTCCCTTCCCATATGCTGATGTTGTAACCTCTACTACTCATAAAACATTAAGAGGACCTCGAGGCGGAATAATATTAACCAATAACGAAGAGATATCTAAAAAGATAGATAAAATAGTATTCCCTGGTATTCAAGGTGGTCCATTAATGCATGTAATTGGTGCTAAGGCACAATGTTTTTATGAAGCTTTAAAACCTTCCTTTAAAGAATACCAAGAACAAGTACTAAAAAATGCTAAAGCTTTATGTGATACATTAAAAGAAAGTGGTTTTAGAATCATTTCAGGAACCACTGATAATCATTTAATGTTAGTTGATATTAAAGGTACTGTTGGTTTAACCGGTAAAGAAGCAGAAATAATACTTGATAAAATTAATATAACATGTAATAAGAATATGATTCCCAACGATACTGAAAGTCCATTTAAAACAAGTGGCATTAGATTAGGTACACCAGCAATGACCACTAGAGGTCTAAAAGAAGATGATTTTGTTAAGATTGGAAAACTTATTGCTAAAACTTTAAAGAATCACGATGACGAAGATAAACTAAATGAATATAGAGAAGAAGTACATGCTTTGACTAACAAATATCCATTGAGTGAGGTTAAGTAATGACTGTTATAATTGATGGCAAAAAGATAAGTTTAAAAATTAAAGAAAAACTTAAGCAAGAAATAGCCAACCTAAAAAACAAGCCCACACTCGCGGTCATTCAAATCGGAAATAATGAAGCAAGTAATTCTTATATAAGAGCTAAAGAAAAAGTGGCCCAAGAAATTGGCATTAATTTTATACATCTAAAATATTTAGAAGACATCGAAGAACAAATTATCATAAATAAAATAAATGAATTGAATATGAACAAAGACATAACAGGTATCATTATTCAATTACCTATTCCTAAAAAGTTTAATACTAATAAAATTATAAATAACATACATCCAACTAAAGATGTTGATGGCTTAACATATAAAAACATTGGAAAATTAATACAAGATATCCCTTCACTAATTTCATGTACCCCCAAAGGAATCATGAGACTATTAGATGAATATAAAATTGACATAAAAGGAAAAAACATAGTTGTCGTTGGCAGAAGCAATTTAGTTGGTAAACCAATCGCTCAATTATTACTTAATAGAGACGCAACTGTTACCGTATGTCATTCTCATACTAAGAACTTATCTTTTTATACTAAACAAGCTGATATTTTAATTGTAGCTGTTGGGAAAAAACATCTTATAACTAAAGACATGGTTAAAGAAGAAAGTGTTATTATAGAAGTTGGTATCAATAAAGAAGATAACAATTTATATGGTGATGTGGACTTTGATAATGTCAAAGATATAGCCTCTTATATCACCCCTGTACCAGGCGGTGTAGGTCCAATGACTGTTATGATGTTAATGGAAAATGTAGTTAAATGTTTAAAATAATAAATGATATAGAAGGAGTTTGTTATGAAAAAATTAAAAATGAGGGTTGAATTGCTACCCCACACACCATTCTTAAAGTCCGATGGAACCTTTGATAAGGAAAAAGCAATTGATTACAGTGCTAAAATAGCAGGTGAATGCTATGAACCTGATGGTTGGTCCAAATTAAAAGATGAACCAACAGACAAATCTGCTAGAAGAGCAAAATTGACATTAGATTTGGAACATCATTCAGTATATGACCACATTAATATTGGCTTTGAAATTACAAATATGCCTAAAATTATAGCTATGTTATTAAACAATGAAAAACAGTATAATACTAGTGAAAAATCTGCCAGATATACACCAGTTGTTAGAACAGAAGGATCAATAATTTCAGCCAAAGAGGAAAAATTATATAATAAATGGATGGATATCTTCTCTAAGAAAATTAAAGATCGCTATGGACATATCTATGATGATAGAAAGATAACAAAACTAGCTCAAGAAAATAGTAGATACCTAGTAACCGTTTTCATGCCTACTCAAATGATACACACCGTACCTTTTGGACAATTAAATCGTATTGTGGGATTTATGAAGAAGATGATAAGCAATGAAAGTAAAGATGATTTTACAAAAAAATTAATTCCTTATTTCGAAGATTTTATCAACTGTTTTAACCAATTAAATGTCTTAGAAGACAGATTACAAGCTAACAGAAAAAATAGAAACTTCACCCTACTTTCAACTAAGAATAGACAAGAATACTTTGGTGATACATACTCAGTAAACTATAAAGGATCTTTTGCTCAATTAGCTCAAGCTCATAGACATAGAACAATTGATTATGAAATGAAATTACTTGATACAAAAGAATATTATGTTCCACCAATTCTAAAAGATGATGAAAAATTAGTTGATGAATGGTTAAAAGATATATCATCTGTTGCTGATGTATATCCACAAGGACAATTAGTAATGATTAGTGAAAGTGGAACTTATGATAATTTCATATTAAAAGCTAAAGAAAGACTTTGCTCAGCAGCTCAACTAGAAATTGCTAATCAGACTAAAGATACATTAGTAAAATATACTGATAATTTAAAAACATCAAATCATCCTTTAGCAAAAGATATTTCTTTGTATGATAAAGGCGCAAGATGTAGCTTCCCAGATTATAAATGTCCACAATCATGTAAATTCGATGAAGGGATTTTATTAAAAAGAGAAATATAGTCTTCTAAAAAGAGAATTAGTCAACTAATTCTCTTTTATTATTTTATATATTAAGATTCATCTTCCCTTTCCCTAGCTTCTAATTCAGCTGTCTTTGGTGTCCACAATGGATTTTCATCAGTTAAAGCCTCAGCCTGGGCCATATTAGATCCCATTTTTTGAATTAACTTATCAGCCGGAAATAAATCAGGGTCAGAATATTTCATCCCCATCTTACTTTCTTCTACCATATCCTTAGGTTTATTACCAGCAATATTACTTCCATCATTCATTCTTAAATCCCCCTTTA
>JAQVZV010000046.1 GCA_028708005.1 Bacilli bacterium | reverse complement strand
TTCATTTGATGCAAGTTCAACATTATTACTTGGTTGTTTTTGAGATTCCGGCTGAATGTTTTTAGTTCCCTCTACTTTTGGTTCAACTGGAAAAGTTGACGCAAAAGGAGAAACTGAAGATCCATTTACCACTGAACTAGTTGATGTTCCGGCATTAGGTTTATCCTCGTTAGCCATTTTTTCCTCTGCTTCTAATTCAGCAATCTTAGCATCAATTTTCTTAATGAAATCATCAACATTAAATGTATCGTCACTTTTTAACATACCAGCATTGCTACGATTGTTGAAAAAGTTGGGATTATATCCAGGTGTTAATGGCTCAGTAGAACGCGCTGCTTTATTTAGCGCTTGAGCATTTGGTGGTAAGAACTGATTAGGTGTGTTTCCTCCAAAAGGTGGATTCATTCCGCCCATGAAACGAGGGTCATAAAAGCCAGGGTTAAACATATTGCCATTTGGATAAGCATTCATTCGCTGTGTTTTTACAAATTCTCTTATGTCAAATAATTTTATCTCTCTTTTTTGGCGTTCAGGATAATTAACTTTGGTTGCTTTTGGTTCGTTAAAATTATATTCCCAATCACCTGGAAGTTTAGTTTTAAGAGGATAAGAACGGTCCTTTATAACGATACAATTGCCTTCTTTTAAACGTTGAAGTTCACTTATTGTGATTAAAGGTTTATCCTTATCAGGCTCTTTATCGCCTTTCCCCTTAACCTTTTTATCGCCACAAAGTTTACTTATTTCTTCTAACGCTTTAAGCTCTTTACTCATTAAATAAATTAGGTTGGCACAGTTACCTTTTATTGTTTCAGCATCATCAGCGCCATAAACTTGATTTAATTGTGCAAAGTTTTGAATAACAAGATCAAAACGTATTTGACGGCTTCGGGCTGCTGTAATCATCGTTGTAACATCTTTTAATGGTGGCATATTAGCAAACTCGTCAAGAATAAAGTTAGTTCTAGTTGGTAATTTACCACCATTTTCTTGAGCAACGTCAATTAAAGTTTCATAACATTGTTTAATAAAAATAGTTGCCAAAGCATGATATGTTTTCTTTTCATCCTGAATAATGATAAACACAGCCGTCTTTTTACGACCAATATCTTTCATGTCAAAATCACTATAGGCTAGCATTTCTGATAAATGTTCAGTTGTTGCAAAAATCTTAATTTTTTGTCTAAAAACAGATAAAATACTATTCTTGGTATCTTGAGGTGCATTAATAGTCCCTGATGCATTTATATACGTAGGCTTAGCAGGGTCTTTACTCGAAAAATACTCTTTAGCGTAATTGCTACCACCAAACTTTTCTTCCCCAACCGCACTCATATAACTTATAGAATTTAAGTTTATTTCATCTTCTTTAGCATCCTCAAATAAACCTAAAGCAAGACCTGTGAAATAATCGGATGATGAGTTTTGCCAGAAGGGATCATCTGTTTTCTCATCATGAAGTAAGCTGTTACCTAAGTCGGCTAATAATTCATTAGCCTTGTCTGAACCAGCTTTAAATAATTGATATGGTAACGTAAGTGGATTCCATGCATTACCTTTTTCAGGACTACGTAGATTTAATAAAACAATATTGTAACCTTTTGTTGTTAGCATTGCCACAGTTTCTTCATACAACTCACCCTTAGGATCGGTTAAAATCATAGATTCGCCTTTTTTAGCTAAGATTTTAATTAAAGGAAGTATTAATCTCCTTGTTTTACCACTACCAGTAGACCCCATAATAAGGGAATGTGCTTCTCCATCATCAACCCATACTTTTCCTTTTTTGGCATTTACTAAAAGCGGAATGCCACCATGAGAAATAGTAGGGGTCTCAATATTTACCATTTTTAGTTTTTTCTTTATTTCATCATCTTTGGCCCATCTAGAATAATCTCCCTTTTCTTTTTTCCCTGCTTCAAATCCAACTCCCTTTTCTCTTTCCCAAAAATAGCTGGATACGGAAAGAATAATCCCAACTAATGCTATTATAAAAAATACTATTGTTTGGGTTATGAATTCAGGCGAAAAAGCCTTTATAGGGTTCCACCCATAAAACTCTTGATTTTGTGCCAAAGAGGTCATATTTAAAATCCCTATCGCTACTAGATAGAGAAGTAAAATAGCAAAAAGGACAAAATATAATATGTCTTTAGGTTCCGCTCTAAACTTGAATTTCATAAAAACACCCTCCTAATTAATCATCTTGTCACTTGTTAGTAATTAATGTAATTATAACGTTGATCTCTATATAGTGCTACCTTTGCGGACTTTAAAATATAAATATATACTTACAATAGACAGTAAAACAGTCGCAATAAGAATACCTATAATTTTGCCTTGATTTTTGATTACAAAATCCATGACTATTATATCATACTTTTTTTGATTACCAATTTTAAAATAAATATATTTTTCTAAATCATTAGCAGTTAAGTTCCACGTCAATGTATTAGTCTTTTTATCAAAATCATCGGCATTACTTTCTATTATATTATTGTAAAACTTAAATTTTATATTTACTCCTTCGATATGAAAATTAGGATCTATACCTTCACTCTCACCATATAAATTATTATAGTAATACTCACCGACAGTTTTAAATATAGTGTATTCATCATTCTTAATTATGTTGGCATCTTCAAATAAGTATTGAAACAAAGGCGTTTGTTTATAACCTTCCAAAGATTCGTGCCTTCTATTTAATAATATATATGAGTAAATATTGCCTTGCTTTTTATTGAATCTATAATTAGTTAATGACGGCTCTCGCTTGTAAGAATCTATAAGACTCGATAAATATATATTGATACTGTCATTAAAGGTCAAAATGTCATCATTTTTTCTTATAAACTTGATGGTTTCCACCACTTCCTTTTTAGTATTGATTAAAACATCATAATCAACACTACATCCGGTAATCATGATTGGAATAAATAACAATATTAACAGTTTCATTTTCTTCATTTTATTTTCTCCTTTCAAAATACCAAATGCCCTCATCTATTGAACTGATCAATAAGTCCTCAACATCTTGCTTACTATATGGGCCGGATTTGGACATTGAAGCAGGATCATATATAGTGACTTTCCTATCCAAATCAATGTTATCTAGAACAACATAGTGGCCTTTTCCACTAGGATCAAACTCACCTGTATTAACATTGGCAATTATTGGTTTCCCACTGCTTAAAATAGAATCTATTTTTTCAAATGTTACTTTCTCTTTTGTAATAAAAACAGAATTAATATTAAAATGTTCTTGGACCCTGGTATCTGTATAAAAATTAGAACTAGTTCCACTTCCTTGAACACGATAATTTGTGTTTTCACATATATATTTAGCGACATAAGGAGGATCTCTTTCTATATCTTTTGTGAGTTTACTTATTATCATAGCATATGCCGTGGGGAGAGCTCCTGAAGTCAAAATAGTGGCTGTTTGATTCTCGTTTGTTGTCATTCCGGGGCAATATTCGTAAATAGAATACAACGATTGTCTGTAATATTTAGTGGTAAACGGTTTGTCTAACACGGTGTTTCCTCTCATTATACCTTCTAAAATAGGGGCTGGATCAATCCGCTCACCTTTGTCATTCATTATTTCAAAATGCAGGTGACTCCCCGTAGAACGACCAGTACTTCCAACCTCTCCGATTTTTTGACCACCACCAATCATTTGGCCCCGTTCAACAGTTCTCAAACTAAGATGAGCATATAAACTGTAATATTCAGGTTTATGGTCGTTATTAAGGTCGTGAGAAAGTTTAACGTAATTGCCATAAGAATCACCCATTTTAGATTGCATCACAAGTCCGTCAGCTATAGCCGTCACAGGCGTCCCCGTAGGATATCCAAAATCCAAGCCACTGTGATATTTTGTCTCGTGGGTAAAGGGGTCTTTCCGCCAACCAAATGGGCTTGTTAAATTAGCGTTCCAATCTTCCCCACTGCCTAACATAAAAGGCAAAGAAGCCATACCAGGAATATAATAAACTTTTTCACCGTCCCTCACTTTTCCATATAAATAATCATAAGCGTCCCTTTGATCAAAAATTTCAGTGATCTGCATCTTCAATATACGCTCTTGCTCTTCTTTATTGTTAGACATACGAGCTAATTTATACGGACAGGTGTTACAAGTATTATATAGCTGTTTAGGTAAATATTCCATTAAATTTTCTTTATAGTAATTATAATTTATAAATTTCTTTAAAGCAGGAAGGCCAAGCTGATCGTCAGCGCAAGTATTTACTAATGATGACTGACCCATTATCCTAAAGAGATTCGCATAAAAATTGTCATGAAAAGCCTCATATTTATAATCCTTAAATTCAGATATAAAATAGTCTTTATCTTGATTACGATAATTCCATATCAACGAGATAAGCTTTAATTTATTTTGATGAGTTAAAAAATCTTTTGTTGTATCTTCAGCTGTGTATTGTAAATGTGATGCAAAATCATCGAGTAAATCCCTTCCAGCCCCAACTATCTCATCCCAAGCGCTGGGATTTAATATATCCCAACCTTGCGGTTTGCTAACACATTCAAGTTCAAATCTAGTATCTATCAGATGCCCTATTAACTTAGATTGACCAGGCCATAAGGTATAGGCGCTACCGAGCTCATGATTTGCAACAATATAGAAGCTCCTAATTTGTCGTGGAGTTACAACTGGGTTAGCACGGTCATAGTCATAGTCTTCATTTTTTATCGCGTCATCATCATCTATATTATACGCGTCCGGGTCCGTAATTGTACTATAGTGAATGGTCGACGCTAATAAAGGCATATCGAATTCTACCTCATGTCCTTCAAGAGCCTCAAAGCGGTTGTATTCACGCTCTAATGTTTTAAAAAAAGCATTCTCAGAGGTGACAAAGCCCTCGCCTGTTACAAGATTAAGAAATTTATCATAGCCCGTAGCTACCGCTTCTACTATTTCGGATAGGAACAAAATAGGTATTAATAGTAAAATAACAACTAAAAAACCCAAAAGAACCCACCCCAAAACTGGGGCGGCAGCCGAACTTATGGGCCATAATTTTTTTATTTTCTTTGCTTTTTGTATTACTTTATTTATATTGTCAACTGCATTACCCTTGTTTGTGTTTCCGTCATTATTGTCCATCTTACTCACCACCAATTACTTCGAATTACAGTCCACCACCACTACCAAAGGATTCTAATTCTGCTTCAGTTGCAATAATGTTAATTCTCATTCTTCGATTGCCGCATACAAACAATGCCTCGCCTTGTGAATATCTTTTTATACTTTCCTTTTCATTATCATTTAAATCAATTAAATTGGCCAAATCTTCAACTGCTTGTTTCTTTAATCCCATTACAATATAATATGAAGCATTGTCGAAAATTGCTTTACCTTGAGTTAGAACCATAGGATCAGTAAAATCACTTGGCTGTTGTGTAATAATTATTGTACCAGTATTATATTTTCTAGCTCGTCTTTGAACTTGAGCTAAAAATTCAGCACCGAGAGTATTATTCCCACTAAGCAAGACATGAGCCTCATCAACTGACAATACAGTATTTACTCCCTTGTCAAGGCATAAACCCCATGCGTATTTTAAAATATTGAAAAAAAGCGCATTCCTTATATTGATGTCTGTATTCATTACTTCCTTTATATTAAACACAATTATATTATTATCGGTATTAGTGATCGTTGTGTGACCATCAAAATAATACTTTAATTCTTTGGTTAAAGGCCTTACTTTCAATTCAAGGCGTTCCATAACATCACTTTCATGTGTCTTATCCATATATTGCATCATGCGGCCTTTGATAGTTGCATAAACATCAGCAAAGGTAGGATAATCCTTAGAAGAAAACTTAGAGAAATCGGTATTAAAATCAATTCCAAAGCGCTTATATGTATCCTGAACAACTTCACTAAATAACGTTAAAACATCTTCTTCAATACTAGGATCATAATACTTCATAAAAGCTTTTAAAAATTGTAACGTTTTGGTAAGAACTGTGTACCCTAGACCTTGTGCAATTTCTTCCTCATCAGCATCCAACACTATTTCCAAAGGGTTGATCATTCCAAAATCTCCACCCTTACCTAAATCAATAAAATTACCACCATATAATTTGCTCATATCTTCAAGTTCGCCTTCGGGATCTATGGCTACAACCTTATGAGAATTTCTAATGTGGCTTCTAAGCATTAACTTCGCAGTTGTTGACTTCCCACTTCCTGAGGTACCTAAAATAATCAAATTGGCATTATTACGATTATTTTCTTTTTTAATTTGATATAAAAATTGATTAAATAATATAACACCACCGGAAAAATCAACACCTAATAGTGTGGCTAAACCCGGGTCTTTTATACTGTCAAAAATGAATGGATACATTGCTCCCATAGTAATAGAAGGAATAGGCGTACCAACTCTATCTTCAATATCTTGTTTTGGAAAAATTGGTAAAATAGACTTTAATACCTTCTCTT
>JAQVZV010000045.1 GCA_028708005.1 Bacilli bacterium | reverse complement strand
CCTGCTACATAGCCTCCAACGCCAATAACAATATCTGGTTTTAAGTCATCTATTATCTTTTTAGCGTCCTTAATAGCTTTTAGAAAATATCGTAATGTTTTTACATTACGAAGAAGATGTTTTCTTTCAAGACCCATAACAGTTAAGGCCCTATATTCTATACCATACTTAGGAACAATGTCTTTTTCCATTCGATTATGCGTTCCAATATATAAAAATTCACTATTAGGCTCCTTAGCTCTTATTTTATTTATAATGGCTAATGCGGGATAAATATGTCCACCTGTACCACCAGCACTAACTATAACGCGCATATGATCACTCCCACTATAATTATATCATGTAATGCATGATATATGAAAATAGATTTTATTTAAATTTTCAATTATTATTTTTTATTAATATATATTTTTATAGTCTTATCTCCATACTGACGTTCTTTTATCATATGCAAATCACCATACTCAGGTGCTAAATCAGCAGTTGAAAACTCACATATAACTTGTCCCATATCATGAAGAAGGTTATTTTCATCAATAAAAGTTAAAATATCAGATATTGGATTTTCTTTGTATGGAGGATCAATAAATATTAAATCAAATTTAATATTGTTTCGCTTAAAATGATACAAAGCTTTCATATAATCACTTAAAAAAACATCGGTTTTATCTTCAATATTTAATGACTTTATATTATTCTTAATAATTTCATAAGGGGTTTTACTGTTATCCACAAAGTAAACATGTGAAGCTCCATTACTTATAGCTTCAATACCTAAAGAACCCGAACCAGCAAACAAATCAAGACAAATAGCATCTTTTACACTATTTTGAATTATAGCAAATAATGATTCTTTAACCTTATCCATCGTTGGTCTGGTACCTTTAATCTTATTCCCTTTTATATTACGTCCTTTTAAGAATCCGCTTATTACTCTCATAGTACCTCCCAATATTCATATGATTATGATACTAATACGCTCATATCATATGAGCGTATTAATTATATTTTACCGCAGGAATGCATGTCAATATCTAATAACGATATAAGATTATGATTATATCTAGTAACAGAAAGATTTAATTTACTAAAAAGATTTCTATATTCAGATACCAAAGGGTGATTAAAGAAATCTTTTTTGGCATTAATTAAGTCCTTTGTAATATTAGAATCAACCTTATATTTGTTTTTAGCACTAACATAATCATCAAGTAATCTTTGTATTTCACAGTCGCTATCGATTAATAACTTCAATTCTTTTATCCGCATAATGATATCGCTTTTATCAATAACGTCAATCACTTTATCCACATCAGACATAACATCTATCAAATAATCACCTACTTTAAAGCACTAAATAAATTGTTAATTACTTCCAACTTATCAACAAAATCAGTTATTTTATCTGTTGGTCTAAGCCGGTAACGTTCCTTCATTTCATTCATAAAATCATTAAATTGTTCTGGATAACGATTTAATATTTTATACCAATGAGAATTCTCTCTTATATATCTTGTACAATTAGAATCATTTCTTATTTTAAATTGAATATCTAAATTCATTAATCTTCAAACCTTCTATAAATTGGCCTTGGCTTATATGTATCTTTAGTACCTGCATTATCAAGTTTAGTATCCTTACTAATTATTTCTTGAACAAGACCAATAGCTTTTTGAATTCCTGCTATATTAGTACGGACACTGTCCATATCCACCTTTTTTAAGTTGTTAAAGAGATCACTTAGGCTAAAATTACTTTTGGTTGATGATTTTACATCTTTATTACTATATCTATTCCACTCTTCGCTATCGGGGCCGTAAAGAAACCACAACTCATAAAATTTTTGCCATGTCATTTCACCATTTCTAACATACGAAATAAGCTCTGGTTTAGTTTTTACAAATGATTTAAATTCTTCAATTTTTTCCATATAACCACCCTGTATATTTTATGCATAAAGGTAATTATATTTTCCTATAAACCATCATCTATATTGTTTAATATGTTATCAATTTTATTTAAATTATCATCTACATCTAGGAGTGATAACTGTTTGTATTCAATATTTTCTTCCTTAGGAGTATCCTTTTTATCATCATTAGTTGTATCTTGCTCAGCGGTTATTAAAGTAGACACTTCGAAAGCATCATCAATTAATCCCTTGTATACACTAGTCCCTGTACTATAACGATCCATAATAGTAAACTCACTTGCTTTTACTATTTCAATGTTGTTCGATGATTTTAAACCGAACAATCTTTTGTTATCTGTTACAAAAGTTTTAATTATGCGATGAGGATTAGTCTTAACTTCTCTTACAATCAAGACCCCTTTACGAGCTCTTGAAGTACGGTCTATATCCTTAAGACGTATTCTTTTACCAGTTCCTTTATTAGTAATAACTGTGATGTATTCATCCTCATCATTAAATAATGTACCACTGACAAGATAATCATCTTTTAAATTTATAGCTTTAACACCACTAGCCTTAGTTCCAGTAATAGGGACTTCGTCAACAGTGTACCATAAAGTATAACCTTTATTAGTTGAAATTAAAACATTAGATTCCTTAGAATAATCAATACCAATTACTTTATCATCACCCTTTAATTTAATAGCAGTTATTGGTTTAGAATATCTTGACACTTTATAATCACTTAAATTAGTCCTTTTAATCATACCTAATTTAGTGAAAATAGTAACTTGACAATCATCTTCAAAATTATATACCGGCATACTACCAATAATATTTTCATTAGCTTTAATACCAATAATATTACTGATATGCTTACCTAATTCTTTCCATTTACTATCAGGCATTTCATAAACAGGAACATATAAATAATTACCTAAATCAGTAAACATTAATAACGTATCTAAGGTGCTCATTTCATATAAACCTATGATATAGTCCCCTTCTTTTAAGAGAGTGTCGCCATCAGTTGCGTTATAAGATCTTGGTGATACTCTTTTAACATACCCTTCCTTAGTAACCACAACAATAACATCTTCTTTAGCGATAAGATCAGTTGTATCTATTTTAATTTCTGTAACCTCATCTTTAATTGCCGTTATTCTAGGTTTACTATACTCTTCTTTCACTTTTACTAATTCATCAATAATAACTTTCATTAAAACATCTTTATCATTAAGAATCTTATTTAAACCCTTAATAATAATAGACAAATTCTTTAATTCTGTTTCTAAAGCAGTGACATCAGTATTAGTCAAGCGATATAATTGTAAATTAACGATAGCTTCTGCTTGGAGTTGTGAAAATCCAAAAACTTCAACCAGATTGTTTTCAGCATCACTTTTATTTTTGCTAGATCTAATAGTTGCAATTACTTCATCAAGAATAGAAAGCGCTTTAATTAAACCCTCAACAATGTGAAATCTATCTTTAGCATGTTCTAAATCAAATTGAGTACGTTTTGTAATAACATCTTTTTGATGGGCAATATAAGCATTAAGCATATCCTTAATACCTAACAATCTTGGTCTACGATTAACAATTGAGACCATATTAAAACTATATGATATTTGAAGTTCAGTATTTTTTAATAAATAATTAAGAATTAAATTTGCATCCGCATCTTTCTTTAAATCAATAGCAATTCGCAAACCATCTTTATCAGTTTCATCCCTTACATCAGCGATACCATCTATTTTCTTCTCAATTCTAATATCATCAATCTTTTTAACTAATGAAGCTTTATTAACTTCGTATGGTATTTCGGTCACAATTATTTGTTTTTTACCCTTTACTGTTTCAAACGAAGTCTTAGATTTAACAATTATCTTTCCTTTCCCTGTAAGATAAGCTTCTCTAATACCATCAATGCCTTCGATAATACCACCTGTTGGAAAGTCAGGTCCTTTTACAATGCTCATGATTTCTTCGATGGTAGTATCTTCATTTTCTATTAATTTAATAGTCGCATCAATTATTTCTCCTAAATTATGAGGCGGAATATTAGTTGCATAGCCCGCACTAATACCAGTAGCACCATTTACTAATAAATTAGGAAATTTAGCAGGCAGAACAGTTGGTTCTAATAACTTATCATCATAATTAGGAGCCATCACAACTGTTCCTTTATCAATGTCCCTTAATAGTTCACCACTCAATTTAGAAAGTCTAGCTTCAGTATATCGTGGCGCTGCGGGGGAGTCACCATCGATACTACCATTATTTCCTTGCACATCAATGAGAATATTCCTTAATTTCCAAGGTTGACTCATTCTCACCATAGCTTCATAAATACTAGAATCACCATGTGGATGGTACTTACCCATTACCTCACCAACAGCATAAGCACTTTTATTATATGGTTTATCATATGTCCACTTTTGCTTATACATGGCATAAAGAATACGCCTTTGAACCGGCTTTAAACCATCTCTAACATCAGGTATAGCTCTATCTTGAATAATATATTTTGAATATCGCCCAAAACGCTCACTCATTATTTCTTCTAATGTATAATCATATATTCGTTGTAAAGTGTCCTTCATAATAATCCTCATTTCTACTTTTCTATCATAACTTAGATTGCTGTATAATCATCTTCTAAAGAGAAATCAACATTTTCCTCAATCCATTCCTTTCGAGGTACAACATTATTTCCCATTAAAACACTAACACGTTTCTCTGCTAAAGAAGCATCTGTTATTGTCACTTTAATAAGTGAACGAGTTGCTGGGCTCATTGTTGTTTCCCATAATTGATTAGCATTCATTTCCCCTAACCCTTTGAATCTTGATATTGTATAATTCTTTTGCTTGCTCGTTAACGTTTTTAATTCTTCAGTTGACCATACATATTTAGTTTCTTTATTAGACCAACTAATTTTATATAAAGGTGGCATTGCAATAAATAATTTACCGGCTTCAATTAATGGCTTCATATAACGATAGAAGAATGTTAAAAGTAATACTTGGATGTGCGCTCCATCATCATCAGCATCAGTCATAATTACAATCTTGTCATAATTACAATCATTAAGATCAAAATCACTACCAACACCCGCACCTATTGAATGAACTATTGTATTAATTTCTTCATTCTTAAAGATGTCTTCTAATTTAGCCCGCTCAGTATTTATAACTTTACCGCGTAGTGGTAAAATAGCCTGGAATTTTCTATCTCGGCCTTGCTTAGCAGAGCCTCCAGCAGAATCACCTTCTACTAAAAATAATTCATTCTTCTGTGGGTCTCTAGTTTGAGCGGGTGTTAATTTACCACTCAAATTCTTTTCTTTTTTCGTACCTTTGTCCTTGCGCGCTTCTTCACGAGCTTTTCGCGCAGCTTCACGAGCTTCTTTTCCTTTTAAAGATTTACTTAAAATACGAGACGCTATCTCTTTGTTTTCTTCTAGAAAAAATTGTAATTGTTCAGTAACAATTCCTTCAACAACTGTCCTAGCTATTGGTGTCCCTAACTTTGCTTTTGTTTGACCTTCAAATTGTAAGATAGATTCTGGAATGTTAAGAGAAAGAATGGCTGTTAAACCTTCTCTTACATCACTACCCTCAAATGGTTTATCTTTATTTTTAAAATAGTTATTCGCTTTCGCATAATCATTAAATACACGCGTAAGAGCTGTTTTAAAACCAACTTCATGCGTACCCCCGTCATTGGTTTTAACATTGTTAACAAAAGATATTAAGTTTTCAGAATAAGAACCAGTATATTGAAAAGCCACTTCAACCTTTATCTTATCTCTTTCACTCTCAAAATGAACAACTTTATGCAATTTATCTTTATCTTCATTAAGATATCCTACAAAAGCTTCCAAGCCATTTTCATAATGAAATTTATCTGCTTTCCTATCTTCTTCATCAATTACTTCAACCGTTAAACCCTTAAGTAAAAAAGCACATTCTTGCATACGCTCACATATTGTTGTATAACTAAATTGAATATTACCAAAAATATCTTCTGATGGTTTAAATCTAACAGCCGTACCGGTTCTGTTTGTATTACCAATCCTTTTTAAAGGAATCTCAACTTTACCGCCCTCAGCAAATTTAATATAATGCTCGCCACCATCTTTTTTAACCGTTACTTCCATCCAAGAACTTAAAGCATTAACGACAGCGCCCCCAACACCATGTAGACCACCAGATACTTTATATCCGCCTTCACTAAATTTACCACCAGCATGTAATACCGTATAAATAACTTCTGGCGTTGATTTACCACTCTCATGAAGCCCTACAGGGACCCCTCTACCCTCATCTATAACACTAACACTACCATCACTATGGATAATAATTTTTATATATTGACCGTACCCATTTATAACTTCGTCAATACTATTATCAACTATTTCCCACACCAAATGATGTAGTCCTCTACTTCCTGTTGAACCAATATACATAGCGGGTCTTTTTCTAACCGCTTCTAACCCCTCTAATATTTTAATTGATGATTCATCATACTTTGTTGCCATGGACTCACTCCTATCTCTTGCATTTCTATTATATCATGTAAGATATCGTTATGAAAAGTAAAAATATAAATCAAAGAAGGACACATAAAAAAACTCACAAATGTGAGTTATTCTAAATTAACATTGTGATAAACTTGATGAACAT
>JAQVZV010000044.1 GCA_028708005.1 Bacilli bacterium | reverse complement strand
CCGCACCTGAGTTCCCCATTGTTCCAATAAGCTCCCCTATTTTTACTGTTTTACCAACTTGAGCATATCTTTTTGATAAATGGGCATACAAAGTATATATGTTATTATCATGTTGAATCGTAATGTAATTACCTAAACTACCTGGTGAATTCAAACTCTTAATAACAACACCATCTCTAGCTGCATATATAGCCGAGCCATACCCTGTGCTAACGATATCAATACCTTCATGCAAAACACCCCAACGATATCCCCATGGGCTTGTTATTGAATAAGGAGTTTTAGTAGGCCATACCCAATTCCCATCTGAACTAATGATAATTGCCCCTCCGCTATTCTTAGTACCCTTAACAACAATTCTCTTAATTGGATCTTTTACAACATATGAAGCATCCTTATCAATATAAGTACTTGCAATCGCTCCATTATCCGTTTGCCTTTTCTGAATAACACGTTGAATTCCATTCATACCTTCTTGAGTAACCTTAGTCGTACCATAAGGTATAGTATCATCATAAATAGTATCTGTTTTATATGGGATTGATTGATCTTCAACAATATGTTCCTCAACAATAACATTAAAAAGTGGATTAATCAAACCAACAGACACTTCTTGTCCCGGGAACAACAGACTATTAGCATTGGGGAAGCCTGGGTTAACAATTAAAAATTCACTAGTACCAAGTTTATGATTAAATGATATTTGTTCAATCGTATCACCTGACTTAACTATATATTTATTTGGTTCCTTTAATGTACCAAATAATAAATACCTAGTAAGTTCATTCTCATCAATGAATATTTGTTCATCAGTTGAAATAAAAGATTCTCTTTCCTTTATTTGATCAGCTGGAATATACAAGTTTTCAATAATCTTTCCGGTGCCTTTTATCTCAGGCTGAGCATTATTTTCAAACGCTTCTAATTCTTTTTTAGGAACAAAAGCTTCAACTGTTTTCCTAGCAGCGTTATGAAAGGTCTCTTTTTTGATAACATAAATAATTTTATCAGCTTGACTTTTTTCTTTACTTTGTATCCTGAAAGTCCAACCTTTAACTGTAAAAGGATGTTTTTCCTTTATTAATTCATATACTTGCTTCTCACTTAGAATTCTCTTTTCATAACCAATATACTTTTGAATAGACAAATTTTTAGGAGGATATACATTCGAAACATTATATTTTTGTTTAATTTCATCTTGTTTCTTATCTATATATTCTTCTAATTTATCTTTAGATTCAATAACACCTATTTTATCGCCATCTAGATATACTTGATACAATTCCCTTGGTGCAACATTAACATTTGTCTTTTCTTTTTCAAAAAAGATAATGACAATGGTACTTAGTGCCAATGTTATAAGAAAAATAAACAGCCACTTTATCTTTTGCACATATATCACCACTTCTATTAATCATACTAATATAGGTAAAATTATATCATAAATCAGACAAAATTTCCACTTTTATAGCTGACAATTGATACTTTGACATTCGCTTCTCAACCCGGCCTCTTACCTTTAAAACAGATCCCTTTGATATAGTTGGACTATTTTTATAGACATTAGGGAACATGACTAAGTCAATGGTTGAGAGTTCATCACTACCTGTTATAAAGGCCATTTCGTCATTATTTTTAGTTTTTATTTCCTTTATCTTCTCAACATATATAATTACCTCTATTACTTTATCAAAGTAATTTTCTATATCATCTAGTTTGATAATATTTTCATTAAGTGCTTTGTATTCTAAAACAGGGTGATTGGTAAGATAAAAACCAAAAACTGCTAATTCACGATTGCTTAGTTCCTTTTTGTTCATTTCGTCAACGACGCCAATTACTGGTTTTTCGACTAACGAAGAGTCAACATTAGCTACCAACTCAGCATATGTAACCGCATTTTCAATGTTATAAAGAAGGGTTTGATGATTATAGCCAAATGTATTAAAACAATCAGCATCTATTAATGATTCTATTGTTTTAGTATTAACAGCTTGTCCATATGTGCGACCAACAAAGTCAAAAAAATCTTTATATAGGCCTGTTTTTCTTTGTTTAACAATCTCTTTACAAGTAACCCCGCCAACATTACGAATAATGGATAAAGGGCATCTAATACCATCAGCCTCTACTTTATAATGATAATCACTTAAATTAATATCTGGCTTTAAAAGTTTAATACCTGCTATGCGGCATTCTTCAATATATTCTTTAGTCTTAGCTTCATTACCTATAACATTGGTAAGTAAATTACTCATGAAGTATTTAGCATAATGAACTTTTAAATATGCCATTTTATAACCTATAAAAGAATATGCTACTGAATGAGCCCTATTAAAACCATAATCAGCAAACTTCAAAATTAAATGATAAATCTTAGTAGCGACATCTTTATCATAATTTTTAGCAATACATCTTTTAATAAACTTAGCTTCTTCAGCCTCTAAAACAGTCTTTTGCTTTTTAGTCATCGCACGTCTTAGAATATCAGCTTCACCCATTGTATAACCAGCCATAACATTAGCTATCTGCATAATCTGTTCTTGATAAATAATGATGCCATAGGTAGGTTTTAAAATCTCATATAAATCCTTATGTAGATAATCTATCTTTTCTTTACCAAATTTTCTTCTGATATAACTATCAATATTAGCCATTGGGCCAGGTCTAAATAACGCTATCGCTGCTACAATCTCTTCAAAAGAATCAGGTTTTAATTTGCGTAAAAAGTTTTTCATGCCTGGTGATTCAAATTGGAAAACACCCTCTGTTATACCCTTAGAAAACAATTCTAAGGTTTGCTTATCATTTAATGGTATATCTTGCAAAGATAATTGCTTGTTTTCTAATAACTTAACATCTTTTAAAATGCCTTCTATTAAGGTGAGATTTCTAAGTCCTAAAAAATCAATTTTTAAAAGACCTAATTCTTCTAAATAATCCATTGAAAAACCAGTTATATAATAATTGTCATACTTTTGAAGTGGCAGATAAGAATCCAATTCCAGTTCTGAAATTACAATACCGGCAGCATGAACTGATATTTGTCTTTTAGCGCCTTCAATCGAAGTCGCTATCTTATATATATTATTTAAGGTATCATCAATGTTTAATAAACGTTTAATAGTATTGTTAAATTTATAATTATCAGCAAGGTTTTTTCTAAAATCAATTAATTTACATAACCTATCAATATTAGTCGATGAGTAATCAAAAATACGGGCGATATCTCTAATTGCTTGCTTACCACCTAAAGTAACGAATGTTATAATAGGTGCTACCCTTTTATGACCATATTTAGCCATAACATAGTCAACTACTTCGCCCCTTCTGATTGATTCAAAATCAATATCAATATCGGGCATCGAAACTCTTTGTGGATTTAAGAAACGTTCAAATAATAAATTATATTTCAAAGGATCAACATTAGTAATACCAAGGCAATAAGAAACTAAACTACCAGCAGCACTACCCCTACCAGGTCCTACTAAAATATTATTTGACTTAGCATATTTTATAAAATCATAAACTACTAAAAAATAATCATTAAAACCCATCTTATTAATAACATTCAATTCATATTTCAAACGATCTACATAATAATGGGGGACTCTATTATTTAATCTTTTCTCTAAACCAACTTTGCATAATGATTGAAGATATACTTTAGCATTAAAATTCTTATCATCACTATATTTAGGTAACAGATGAGGATTAGATTTAAAAGTAATATTACACATACTACTAATTTCATCCATCCATTTGATATCCTCTTCATCACTATACTCTAAAACTTCACGTAAACTCATCAAGTGATGATTATCTTCTATTTGATATTCATCAATATCACTCATCTTTTTACCATCACGAATCAAATATAAATATTTAAGATCCTTATTATCTTCCTTATTTAAATAAAGTACTTCATTAATAAAAATAGTTTTAGGACTTTTCTCTTTCAATATAGAACGTTCTTTTAATGAATTATAGCCTAAATAAAGATGAGGGAAAATAGATACCATCTCATCATATAATGTCATTGATGAATATGGTAAGATACATATTAAATTATCACTATGTTGGCTAAGAATTGAGGCATTTAATACTTGTTCTTGTTTTAAATATACAAGTCTAGTTAAGTTTTGATATCCTTCATAATTCATAGCATATAATAAAATATTACGGGAATTAAATTCTATCTCTAATCCAATAATGGGTTTTATTTGATTCTTTTGACATTGATTATAAAAATCCATAGTACTATACATCATACTATCAGTTACTGCTAACGCTTTGATATTTAAAGCGATAGCTTTTTTGATAAGATGATTGATATCATTTAAACTTGATAACAAATAATAATTAGTTTTAACATTAAATGGAATATACATCTTATCACCTCAATTATATTCTACTATATTTTGATAATTATTGCTATTTAATTTGACTTTAGGTCATCAATATGATACATTTATTAAAGCAAGAGGAGGGAACATAATGGCAACCAAAGCAACTAATAAAAAACCGTTATTCGGCAATTTAAAATCTCATTCAAATAGAAAAACAAGACATGCTCAAAAACCTAATATTCAAAAAATTAATATCGACGGCAAATCATGTCTAACAACACCAAGGGAAACAAAAAAAATAAAGAAATCTAATTAGAAATCTTTATTTTTTTATCCACCAACATAAATAAGTGAGCCTACTGTAACAACATATTTACCACGAGGTTCTACTAAAATTGATACAGTTGTGGCTAACGATATTTCTTTTTTAGAACGAGGATCAACAACTGGTGTGCCTAAGCTTTCAGCATCAACTAAATTTTGTAAAGTAATCACTACCGTATTACCAACAACAGTAATACCAGCAATATTGTCTTTATTATTTCTAACGTATAATTGGGTTGTTTGTTCAATATTTTCTATTAGATTATCATAAGCAACCTTTTTACTTTTTTCAATACTAGAAAGAACAGGCGGTATAATAATAACCCCTAAAACACCTATAATAACAATAACCGCTAGTACTTCTACTAATGTAAAACCTCTTTTCATATGATACCCTCTTTCATATGGTTATTACTAAATATATTTTAACACACACTATTATATCTTACAACGAAATTAACATTTATGAGAGTTAGAAGTATCCTTTTTAATTCATATTGTTAACTAATAATTCTCTCATAATCCTTTTATATTCTTCAACGCCCTCTTGATCAAAAGGATTAACATCCTCTAAATAACCACTAATAGCACAAGACGTCATAAAGAATTGAAAGAGATAACCTAATGTTTCTTCATTTAAAGCATCAACATCAATAATATTATTTAAAACATTACCATTAAAATGAGCGATTGAAGTGGCTTTTGAAGCGATATTATTTATGTCATTCAATGATTTATCATATTGATCTATTTTAATATCATGATTACTCTTTTTTATATTTATAACAGTTTCAAATAATATCTTATTTCCTTGTTGGATAAATTGACCTAGGGAATGCAAATCACGGGAATTAATGAATGAGATAGGTAATATCCCTTGATCTTTTTTTCCTAAAGATTCACCATATAATTGTTTTAACCATTCTGTAAAACTATAAAGTTTAGGTTCATAAACAACATATGCTTCCACTAATTTTCCTTGATCATATAAAAGTTTCCTAATAACAGCATATTTTATTTGGGTTTCAAGATTATCATTGGCCTCTTTAGATCCTATATATAATTTTTCAATATCAATCTTAGAAACAGCCATTGGCAATAACCCAACTGGTGTAAAAACAGAATACCTACCACCAATATTTCTTGGTAAAACAAATGATTTATAACCCTGTTCATTAACTTCAGTTCTTAATGCCCCAGTTTCTTCATCAGTTGTAACAATAACTCTTTTCTTTAACTCTTGTTCACTATATTTGGACCTCATTAAATCCATTATTAATTGATACGCTAATTTAGTTTCTAACGTTGAACCAGATTTAGAAATCACATTTATAATAATACTTTTTTCTTTTATATTATTAATTAAATCATGGTAATAATCACTTGAAAGATTATGACCAACAAAGTAAATTTGAGGTGACATTGAATTGTTATAATAATATTGATTTAAAGCCTCAATCCCAGAAGCCGCTCCTAAATAAGAACCCCCTATTCCTAATACTAAGAAAACATCACAATTATCTCTTATATAAGTTGCTGTCTGATTAATATCATTAAGTATTTCTTTATTAAATAATTTATCAAGATGATACCATCCTGCCATATCATTAGTATTTAGATATTCTTTTATCTGAGGAGTTATCATCTGATATTTTTTTATTTGATCCTCACTTATAAAATCTTTTACGTATGTATTAAAATCAAATTTTATCATATATCCTCCTTCATCTTAACAATAACTATATGTACTTTATTATCATCTACTAATGTAACGAGATTGTTCTTCACTTTCTTGTTATCTAATGTTATCTCAACTCTTCCACTAGCTATATGACTCTTATTCTCTACAATTATATCATACTTAGTATTTAAATATTTATAATGCCACAGAGCGAAGCATCAATATCACCATATATTGGTGCTAATGTAAAAGCGATTCTTGTAAAAGAGGGACAAGTGGTTAGCCGTGGTCAAATTCTTGCCTATTTATCACATCCCGATTTACT
>JAQVZV010000043.1 GCA_028708005.1 Bacilli bacterium | reverse complement strand
CGTATCAACAATATTAAGCTTTAGAAAATATACAATACAAAAAAGGACACCAGATAATAATAAATAATCTTTTTTTTCTTTATCCATCCTTTTAGAAAAGAAATAGATAAAAAAAATACTAGCTACGCTAACAGCAATATTAAAAACACCTATATATTCATAATTCTGATGTACGTATATATACAAAAACAATGGAAATAGATAACGACTAACCATTCTAAATTGAGCTATAAACATAAACCATAAACTTTTACGAGGTATATTTAATACTATATTATGACTAGTTGTAATCAACTCACGATTAATATCTTTTTTCTTTTCAGTTATCTTAAACAAAGGAATAACACTTATCATATAAAGTAAAACAATAATGATTAACACTTGTTCAATATCTATATTATTTATAAGTAAAGCCCCAACATAAGAGATAGGAACAAGGGCTAACGTACTAAAAACAACAATATTACCCGCATCATCTGCTAAATTATGTTTTGGTAAAACTTCTAAAGCATAATAATGACGAGAGAGCCAATATGCTTGAGTACTTGCAACATGGAATAAAGTAAAAAGAAATAAATTAGTAACATCTAATTTAACCATTAATAAATAATAATAAGATAAACCTATTAAAAACGATGTTATAATTAACAACCATTTAAAAGTTATCTTTCTTCCTATAAAACCAAGTGGTACATTAAGTATAAAGCCTAAGCTGTAGTTTAGAAGCAAAAACGATATAATATATTTTACTTCAAGTCCTTTATTATATAAAATTATAGGTATAAAACAATCTATTAATGATCTGGCTAAAGTTGATAAAAAAATAAACAAGTTATATATTTTAATACGTTTCACGTTATCACCCGCTTTTTTAGTATGGCAAAAAATGATATACTTATGTTAGGTGATTTTTATGAAACATTTTATATATTCATTAGATAATAAAAGATATCACACTTTAAATTATCATTATAAAAAGCTATTTAATAATAAAGTATCTAAGATATGTCTAGATGCTAATTTTACATGTCCTAATATTGATGGTACTGTTGGTTTTAATGGTTGTATATATTGTAAACAATCACATACTCCAGATGATTTATTAAATCAATTTGCCAAGCAGAAAAAGATAGTTGATCATAAATGGCCCAATAGTAAATATATAGGTTTTTTTCAATCAAATACCAATACTTATGCACCTCTTGATATATTAAAAGAAAAGTATGAATTAATATTAAAACAACCTAATGTTATAGGATTAAGTATCGCTACAAGGCCTGATGCTATATCAAGTGATGTTTTAGATTACTTAGAAGAAATAAATAATAGAACATATTTAACAATTGAATTAGGATTACAAACCATTCATGAAAAAACGGCTAAACTTATTAACCGGTGCCATACCTTAGAATGTTTTACTAATATGGTTACAGAGTTAAGAAAACGTAATATTAATGTCATAGTCCATATTATTAATGGTTTGCCCTATGAAACAAAAGACATGATGCTAAAGACAGTTGAATACTTATCAAAGTTAGATATCCAAGGGTTAAAGATACATATGCTTCATATTATAAAAGATACACCCCTAGAAACTCTTTATAAAAAGGATAAGTTCCATCTTCTAAGTAAAGAAGAATATATAAATATTGTTTGTGATCAACTAGAATTAATTCCTTCAAAAATAGTAATTCATAGATTAACAGGAGATCCCTTTGCCAACGACTTAGTAGATCCACAATGGGTTTTAAATAAAGTTAGTGTGCTAAATGGAATAGATAAAGAGCTGGCCAAAAGAAATACTTATCAAGATTTTAATCGCTCGATTTTAAATAAAGTTAAACAAATATTGGAAACAACTTTAAAACCAAAAGATATTGTTATTGATGCAACCATTGGGAATGGAAACGATACCCTATTCCTTTGTAACTTAGCTAATAAAGGGCATGTCTATGGTTTTGATATTCAAGCAGAAGCTATAACAAAAACAAAAAAATTATTAAACGATAATAACAAGCAAAATTATACCTTATATAAAGAATCACATGACAAAATGTTAGAAATATTACCTCATTTAGAAAAAAGAGTTAGTGGTGTCTTATTTAATTTAGGATATTTACCAAAAGGTGATAAAACAATAACTACTTCATATAAAACATCTGTTAAAGCAATAGAACATAGTCTAAAATTATTAAATAATGAAGGTATTTGTTTAATTGTCATTTATCCAGGACATAAAGAAGGGAAAAAAGAAGATATTCAAATTAATAAATATCTTCAAACTATTAATAAAAATTATGAAGTAAATTATTATCATAATACTGATAATAAAGAAGCGCCTTATTTAGTAATGATTAAAAGAAGTTAAAATCTTTTAATTTTTTTTAATATCCTTTCAAAAGTTGGCAACATTCCAATTCAGTTTTCCGTATGTGGAGGTAGTTGATATATAACATGTCCCGGATTTTGATTTCCTTCTATTAATAAAGGGCCTTTATTAGTAATAGCCACATCCCACCCCATTATGCCAATTTGAGGTAATTCTTTTGATACCTGTTTTACTAAATTAAGCACTTCTTTCCACAACGGAACTTTAAAACCAATAATATTTATTCCAGTTAACGAGTGTTTCTCATATAAATTGCCATCTTTATCTAAAGCTTTAAAGTTAATAATTCCCGTTTTAACGTCAACCGGTACAACCATACCATATCAAGAAAAATTACTAACTTGGGCTTATTTGTTTTAATATGAACTTTGTTTATAACATCAAACATATTTTTAAAATTTAAAGATACCATTCTTTTTAGTAAATACTTAGCCTTTTTCATTTTAACCTCTACTACTTTTTTCTTTTAGTAATTAAATATATAGAACCAATAATTATTCCAATAGCAGACACAGATATAATTGACATACTTAAATCCAAATCAAATAACGAACTGATAAGAATGCCTAATCCGACAGCTAATGGCAAACCTATCCCAACATATAAACCTATATCTTGCTTCTTCATATAAAAACCTCCTATATTATTATTTATCCTTTTTATCTAATAATTCGGTTGCACTAGTTAATAAACCAGCCATGTTTTGAATATCAGAAGGAATGATTATCTTGGTTGCTTGACCATCTGCTACTTTAGCAAATGTTTCATAACCTTTTAAAGTTAAGACAGCATTATCAGCTTTAGCGTCCTTTAACAATTTAAGACCAGTTGCTGTAGCTTCTTGTACTTTAACAATTGCCTCAGCTCTACCTTCAGCTTCTTTAATTTGAGTTTCCTTCTTAGCTTCAGCAACTAGAATTGCACTTTCTTTTTCACCCTCAGCCCTAAGAATAGAGGCTCTTTTTTCGCCTTCAGCTCTAAGAATAGCTTCTCTTCTTTCACGCTCAGCTCTCATTTGTTTTTCCATTGCTTCTTGAATGTCCCTAGGCGGTATAATGTTTTTTACTTCTACACGATTAACCTTAATTCCCCATGGATCAGTCGCTTCATCAAGTATCAAACGCATTTTGGTATTAATTAAATCCCTAGATGTTAAAGTTTGATCTAATTCTAAATCACCAATGATATTACGTAAAGTTGTAGCCGTTAAATTTTCAATTGCATTAATTGGGTTTTCAACTCCATAAGTATATAACTTAGGATCTGTTATCTGAAAATAAACAACCGTATCAATTTGCATTGTAACATTATCTTTAGTAATAACTGGTTGTGGTGCGAAATCACGTACCTTTTCTTTTAATGAAACCGTATTAGCTATCCTTTCAATAAATGGGATTTTAATATGTAACCCCGTTTCCCATGTTACTTTATAGCTCCCTAATCTCTCAATAACATAAGCCTTCGCTTGCGGAACTATTTTTATGTTTGTCACAATAATAACAACAATAACGATAATAAACCAAATAAATCCTTCCATCTTAATCCTCCACTTCATTATATTCATATTATACTATATCTATCTAAAATAAAAAAGAGCAATATTTTTATTATATTGCTTTTGTTTATATTTTAAACGAATTATGTTCCGCTTTTGAAATTAGTATATTAGCCGTTATATCTCCTGTTACATTCATAGTAGTATAAGCCATATCTAACAATCTATATATTCCACTATATACTCCCATAAATGATAAAGGAATACCAAAAACTGACAAATAAGTCGCCCCAATAACAATTCCCCCTCCAGGAATTCCAGGCGTTGCCATATTTATAAGTGTAGAAGCAAATAACATCGCTAAATATGTCCCGAATGTAATTTCTATACCATATAATTGGGAACAAAAAAGTCCTAGTAGAGCAAAAGATACTGCACCACCACACATATTAATTGTGCAACCAAGCGGAACCACAAGATCAGTAATTTTATTTGGAATACCAAAATTATCGTTACAAACTTTTATTGTATGAGGCAACGTTGCCAACGAAGAACAAGTTGATAATGTTACTAACCAAACTCGACTTACTTCCTTAATATATTTTAAAGGTGATATTTTAGCGTATACCCATACTGGTAATATCATCACTAAAAACATAACTATGATGCAGCACAAATAAGCAATTATAATATATTTTGAACAAACTCCAATAATGCCTATACCATAATTAGCAATGGTATTTCCAATTAACGAGAATACTCCCAGTGGTGTTAAATACATAATATATTCTAATATTTTATCAAAAATATTTTTAAAGCTGTTTGCCATCTCAACTGCTTTTTTGCCATTATCTACCTTTGCCGCAGCAAAACCGCAAACAAAAGCAAATATTATACATGCTAAAATATTATTATTCCCAACCATCGTTACAATATTGTTAGGGATGATATTAACTAAAAACTCTGCCAAAGAGAATTTTGTTATATTGCCAGACCATATTGCTTCATCAAAATCAAAATTTACTCCCGGCTTAATTAATGCTACTATGACTGATGTAATAATAAACGATGTAACAAACATTAATAGAAATAAAATTATTGTTTTAGGAAAGATAGTCATTCTCTTATTAATTGTTTTATAAACAGAAACCATTATACTAGTAAATAATGTTGGAATTATTATGAACTTTAATAAATTAATATATATATTCCCAAGAAACGAAATCTCCAACATAACTTTAGGTATAAATATACCACCAAGTATACCTAAAATAAAGCCAATGAAAATGCACAAATTAAAGCTCTTTTTCATAATATTCTTTGATCCTCTCCATTGATTCAACTGTAACTTCTCTCGTTGCTAAAGCTGAGATTCTTATATATTTATCTCCTTTTTTACCAAAAATACATCCAGGAATTACCACTATATTTAATTCATTTAACAAAAAATCAAAATAAGCCCAAGAACTCATATTGTTTCTTGTTTTTACCCATAAAAACGGTGCGTTTTCACCACCGAAAACCTTGAAGCTCAAACTCTCTAATGCTTCCTTTATATATTTTGCATTTTCTAAATAATAATTAATATTCGCCCTAATTTCGGGTTTGGCTTGTTCTAAGTATGTTGCCCAAGCCCCTTTTTGGACAATATAATCGGCCCCATTAAACTTCGCTATTGTTCTTTTTTTCCACAATTCATTTATATTAATTGATTTACTATCTAAACCTTTTAAATGTAGTTCATTTGGGATTACATAATATGAACATCTAATTCCAGTAAAACTTGCTCTTTTAGAAAAACTTCTAAACTCAATAGCAACTCTTTTCGCACCATCAATTTCATATATACTATGTGGAACATCATCTGACGTTATAAATGATTCATAAACATTATCATACAAGATTATTGAATCATTCGCAATTGCATATTCAATCCACTTTTTCAACTCGTTTTTTGGCAAAGCTATACCAAGTGGATTACTAGGAGAACAAATATAAATAAGATCATATTTTCCCTTTGGAATCCGAGGAATAAAATTATCTTCTTCATAAAGTTCTAAATATTCTATTTCCCTACCCGAAATAATACCCCCATCTCTATAGATTGGATACGAAGGATTAAACAGGCACATTTTTGCCTTTTTATCAAATAATTCCAAAATATTAGTTGTATCAGTTTTAGTTCCAATTGATATATATATTTCATCCTTTGTAATATTTAAAGAATTATATTCTTCTTCTACTATCTTTTCCCTTAAAAAATCATGCCCATAATAAGCACCGTATCCTTTAAAAGTTTTTCCATTGCCCAATTCTAAAACAGCTTTTTCCATTTCCTTTATAACCGTTGGAACGATAGGTAAAGATACATCACCTACTCCTAAATTCAATAAATTAACGCCAGGATTCTCCTTTTTATACTCACTAACCTTTTCACCAACATTCATAAAAATATCTTCAGTTTCTAATTTTAATAGATTGTTATTTAACTTTACCATATAATTTTCCTTTCTAAAATCAAAAAAGGGATATAGAAATAACCTTTTAACCCCTAATAGGATGAATATAACCCGATACACATATTATCATCAAACTTCAAAAGTGTCAATTTATTTATGGTGTTGATTATGAAAATAGCTTTTGTATTATAAATAAAAAGCAAAACCTCCATATTAAAATATATTATTTGAAAAATATTGTGTAAATTAACACATCAAGAATAAACTCAAAAAGAGAAAAATAACTTTTCTCTTTTTCTTATACTATTATTTATTAATGTTCTCTAAATTAGCTATTATCGCACCTTTTTACCTTGTCTAACTGCTTCTCTTACACTTCGAATAGTAGTGTTAATTTCTGAATATGATTTATCTTTAAGATTATCATCCAATTC